>NZ_AKJC01000124.1 GCF_000282535.1 Pseudomonas sp. GM84
CCGGCGATGAGGCCGGTACAGTCACCTGCTATATATAAGGAAGGATCAGCCGCAACGGCCATCTTTCACCTTAATCCTCCTTTAATCACTGTATCCTTCACTCCCGGGTGTCGAGGGGCTTGCCCCTGCGCGGTACCTGATCTGCCGCTTTTTACCGGCCGACGTTGAACCGACGTTGCCGCAGCCGGTCTGAAGCCATCTCCGGATAGCCCTGCGCAGTGCTGTCTCGCCGCTTCCTCGACACGCTACAAGGCCCTGCCTGCGTGTAGACTTGCGCCAGGCAGGCCCATGACGCTGCCCTCTATCCATCGAAGGAATCGGCAATGAACGAACTGACACTGCGCCTGAATCGGGAACGGCGCTTTCTGGTGCTGCTGGGGCTGATCTGTCTGTCCCTGATCGGCGGCGCGTTGTACATGCAGGTCGTGCTGGGCGAAGCGCCTTGCCCACTGTGCATCCTGCAGCGCTATGCACTGCTGTTCATCGCGGTCTTCGCGTTCATTGCCGCGGCGATGCCTGGACGCCGCAGCCTGACCTTCTTCGAGTGCCTTGTGGTACTCAGCGCGATTGGCGGAATCGTTGCGGCCGGCAACCATGTGTATATACTCGCCAACCCCATGGTCAGCTGCGGTATCGACACCCTCCAGCCGATCGTCGACGACCTGCCCCTGGCCAAGCTCTGGCCATTGGCGTTTCAGGTAGACGGCTTCTGCAGCACGGCATACCCGCCGATCCTCGGCCTGTCGCTGGCGCAATGGGCACTGGTGGCATTCGTGCTCACGGCCATCCTGGTTCCGCTCGGCATCTACCGCAATCGGCGCCATCGTTAGACATTAGTCCCGAATTCAGTGAGGTCTTTTGCACCCACAGAGAAGAGGGAAAATTCCCCTCCCGCTTGATCCAGATCAATCACAAACCCTTGCCACATGCGGCTTTGAGGTCTATCAAGCGGGGTGCGACAAACTGTCGCGAAGTTGAATTTCGGGTACCTATTGTTACGGATTCTGTAAAAGACTGTTGCTCAATAAGTCATAGTCAAGGGTTGGCGACCTCACTACAATCGCCCCCAATTTCCGTTCGGCACTGCTTGCGAGTCGCAGGATTGAAGGAAGCCCAGCGCTTTCTTTTGCTGACTTCGTCAAGTTTCGCCCAGCGGCGATACCGAGCGGACACCCCTCCGCGTTTTCCCGCACCAAATGGATTTGGTCTGAAGTACAGGCCTTTTGCCTACGAAACCATAAGCACCGCTAACCCGCTTGAGCCAAGGTCCTGCAGTCGGACCCCAGGCAGGAGCGAGTACGGGCGTGAATTGCCTCACTTGGCAGGACGAAGTGCTGGCTACCAAAACACAAATTGCATTGAAGCAAGCTGATCTAGAGGTCGTGAGATGAGTAAAAAGCGTTACCCCAGACTGTTTGGCATATTGCCCTTTTTAGGCATGCTTTTACTCAGTGGGTGCAACTGGACCCTGCTCGACCCGAAAGGTCAGGTCGGCATTGAGCAAAAGAACCTCATCCTCATCGCTACCGGCCTGATGCTGCTGGTGGTGATCCCGGTCATCATCATGACCGTGGCGTTCGCCTGGAAGTACCGTGCTTCCAACAAGGCGGCCACCTACACCCCCGACTGGTCGCACTCGACCAAGATCGAGGCTGCGGTGTGGATCATCCCGATCATCATCATCATCGCCCTGGGTTATGTCACCTACCACTCCACCCACAAGCTGGACCCTTACCGTCCGCTGGATTCGGACGTGAAGCCGATTCAGATCGACGTGGTCGCTCTGGACTGGAAGTGGCTGTTCATCTACCCGGAGCAGGGCATCGCGACGGTCAACAAGATCAACTTCCCGGCTAACACCCCGGTCAATTTCCGCGTCACTTCCGACGCCGTGATGAACTCGTTCTTCATCCCGGGCCTGGGTGGCCAGATCTACGCCATGGCCGGCATGACCACCAAGCTGCACCTGATCGCCAACGAAAACGGCGAGTTCGACGGTATCAGCGCCAACTACAGCGGCGCTGGCTTCACCGGCATGAAATTCAAGGCTACTGCAACTTCCCAGGAAGACTTCGACAAGTGGGTCGCCGAGGTCAAGCAGTCGCCGTTGAAACTGGGCGAGGCAGAGTACGAAGCTCTGGCCAAACCTAGCGAATACAACCCAGTCGCGCTGTACAGCGAGGCACCAGCAGAGCTGTTCCAGTCGATCGTTGACAAGTACGAAGGCATGAACCGCGGCAAGCCGGTCCACGAAGAAGCAGGCAGCAAAGATCTGGCCACTACCAAGGGTGTGGAATCGAGTATGCAACCAGCTGCCGGGGCAGAGGAGTAAGAGATGTTCGGTAAATTAAGCCTGGAGGCGATACCCTATCACGAGCCGATAGTCATGGTGACGCTTGCCATGATCGCGCTCGGCGGTATCGCTGTCGTCGGTCTAATCACCTATTTCCGCAAGTGGACCTACTTGTGGACCGAGTGGCTGACCACGGTCGACCACAAGAAAATCGGGGTGATGTACATCATCGTCGCGATGATCATGCTGCTGCGCGGCTTCGCCGACGCCATCATGATGCGTACACAGCTGGCTGCTGCTACCGGCGGCTCCGAAGGCTACCTGCCGCCTGAACACTATGACCAGATCTTCACCGCCCACGGTGTGATCATGATCATCTTCATGGCGATGCCGTTCTTCACCGGCCTGATGAACCTGGCGGTTCCTCTGCAGATCGGTGCACGTGACGTTGCCTTCCCGTTCCTGAACTCCCTGAGCTTCTACCTGCTGCTGGCAGGCGTGCTGCTGGTCAACATCTCGCTGGGCGTTGGTGAATTCGCCAAGACCGGCTGGGTTGCCTATCCGCCGCTCGCGGGCATTCAGTACAGCCCTGGGGTGGGTGTCGACTACTACATCTGGGCGCTACAGCTCTCAGGCTTGGGTACGACGCTTACCGGTGTGAACTTCCTCGTCACCGTGATGAAGATGCGCGCACCTGGCATGAAACTGATGGACATGCCGATCTTCACCTGGACCTGCACCTGGGCCAACGTTCTGATCGTCGCTTCGTTCCCGATCCTGACCGCCGCACTCGCTCTGCTGACTGTTGACCGTTATCTGGACTTCCACATTTTCACCAACGAGCTTGGTGGGAACCCGATGATGTACGTCAACCTGTTCTGGGCGTGGGGTCACCCTGAGGTTTACATCCTGATCCTGCCGGCCTTCGGCGTGTTCTCGGAAGTGACTTCGACCTTCTCCGGCAAGCGTCTGTTTGGCCACCACTCGATGATCTACGCATCGGGCGCAATCGCCATCCTGGGCTTCGCTGTATGGCTGCACCACTTCTTCACCATGGGTGCCGGCGCCAGCGTCAACACCTTCTTCGGCCTGGCGACGATGCTGATCTCCATTCCGACCGGTGTGAAGCTGTTCAACTGGCTGTTCACCATGTACCAGGGCCGTGTGCGCTTCACCGCACCGATGCTGTGGACCCTGGGCTTCATGATCACCTTCTCCATCGGTGGCATGACCGGCGTTCTGCTGGCTGTTCCAGGTGCTGACTTCGTGCTGCACAACAGCCTGTTCGTTATCGCTCACTTCCACAACGTGATCATCGGTGGTGCGGTGTTCGGCTACATCGCCGGCTTCGCCTTCTGGTTCCCGAAAGCCTTCGGTTTCACCCTGAACGAGAAGTGGGGCAAAGCTGCCTTCTGGTTCTGGATCTCGGGCTTCTACGTAGCGTTCATGCCGCTGTACGCCCTGGGCTTCATGGGCATGACCCGTCGTCTGAACCACTCCGACAACCCACTGTGGGAACCCTACCTGTACGTTGCCGTCGTCGGCGCCGTGCTGATCCTGTTCGGTATCGCTTGCCAGCTGATCCAGCTCTACGTTTCGGTCCGCGACCGCAACCAGAACCTGGACGTGACCGGCGACCCATGGGGCGGTCGTACTCTGGAATGGTCGACTTCGTCGCCACCTCCGTTCTACAACTTCGCCCACATGCCTGAGCAGGTTGGCCTGGATGCCTGGCACGAAACCAAGCAGACCGGCAACGCCTACAAGCCAGCGAAGAAGTTCGACGCGATCCACATGCCGAGCAACACCTCCACTGGTTTGTTCATGGGCCTGTTCCTGACCGTCTTCGGCTTTGCCTTCATCTGGCACATCTGGTGGCTGGTTGGCGCAAGCCTGGTTGCAACCATCGCTGTCTTCGTTCGCCACGCTGCGCGTGACGACCAGGGCTACATGGTTCCGGCCGAAGAAGTGGCGCGCATCGAAGGCGAGCGCATGAAAGCGCTGGCCAAAGCAGGTGCTCTGCCTGCCGGCGCACGTGTCGAATCGTTTGAGCGGGTGTAATCAATGTCCAGTCAAGTAATGCACGGCGCTGCTCATGGTCACGACCATGGGCATGACGACCACCACCACGACTCGGGCCAGATGACCGTACTCGGTTTCTGGCTGTACCTGATGACCGACTGCATCCTGTTTGCGTCGCTCTTCGCCACCTACGCGGTGCTGTCCGGCAGTTTTGCCGGCGGCCCGTCGGGTCACGACATCTTCCAGCTCGACTTCGTGCTGGTTGAAACCGCGTTCCTGCTGCTGTCCTCGATCACCTTCGGCTTCGCCATGCTGAAGATGTTCGACGGCAAGAAAGCAGGTGTGCTGGGCTGGTTGGCAGTGACCTTCCTGTTCGGTGCAGGCTTCATCGCGATGGAAATCTATGAATTCCATCACCTGATCGCCGAGGGCTTCGGTCCTCAGCGCAGTGGCTTCCTGTCGGGCTTCTTCGCCCTGGTAGGCACCCACGGTCTGCACGTGACCGCCGGCCTGATCTGGATGGCAATCATGATGTACCAGATCAACAAGCACGGCATCACGCCGACCGCCAAGACCCGCATGAGCTGCCTGAGCCTGTTCTGGCACTTCCTGGACGTGGTCTGGATCTGCGTATTCACCGTCGTTTACCTGCTGGGGGTTCTGTAATGGCTAACGCACACGACACTCATCACGAAGGTAATCACGGTAGCGTCAAGTCCTACATGGTCGGCTTCGTACTGTCGATCATCCTGACTGCGATCCCGTTCGGCCTGGTGATGTTCCCAAGCCTGCCGAAGAACCTGACCGTCCTGGTCGTGGTGGCCATGGCCGTCATCCAGGTGGTAGTGCACCTCGTGTACTTCCTGCACATGGACCGCTCGAAAGAGCAGCGTTCCAACGTGTCGACGTTCCTGTTCACCGCCATGGTAATTGCACTGCTGGTCGGCCTGTCGCTGTGGATCATGTTCAGCATCCACTTCGAAATGTTGGCCAAGTGAGGTAAGACTGCATGTCCGTTAAGCACTTTATCCAAATCACCAAACCGGGGATCATTTTCGGTAACGTGCTTTCCGTGGCAGGCGGTTTCTTCCTTGCCTCGAAGGGCCATGTGGACTTCGCCTTGTTCCTGGCGGTGGTGATCGGTACTTCGCTGGTGGTTGCGTCCGGATGCGTGTTCAACAACTGCATCGACCGTGACATCGACCACAAGATGGAGCGCACCAAGAACCGCGTTATGGTGCAGGGCGGCATGTCGCTGCCCCTCGCGCTGATCTACGCCACCCTGCTCGGGGTGGCGGGTTTCAGCCTGCTGTATGTCCAGGCCAACCCACTGTCGGCGTTCTGCGCAGCTGTAGGCTTCATCGTCTACGTCGGTTTCTACAGCCTGTGGCTGAAGCGCAAATCGGTGCACGGCACCTTGGTCGGCAGCCTGTCCGGTGCCATGCCTCCGGTGATCGGCTACTGCGCCGTGAGCAACAGCTTCGACCTGGCTGCGGTAACCCTGCTGGTGATGTTCAGCCTGTGGCAGATGCCGCACAGCTTTGCCATCGCGATCTTCCGCTTCAAGGATTACAGCGCTGCCAACATTCCGGTCCTGCCGGTGGCGCGCGGCATCCTCGCGGCGAAGAAGCAGATCGTGCTGTACGTGCTGGCCTTCGTGCTCGCGACCCTGATGCTCACCCTCGGCGGTTACGCCGGCCTCGGCTACCTGGCCGTGGCAGCAGCCATGGGCCTGTACTGGCTGTACATGGCGTGGGGTGGCTACAAGGCCGAGGACGACAGCAAGTGGGCGCGCAAGGTATTCGGCTTCTCCATCCTCACCGTCACTGCGCTTAGCGTGATGATGTCGGTGGACAGCCAGACTGCCGCGGACGTGCTGATGACGTACGCGCGCTGATACAGTCGCCTGTTACACGAAAACCCCGGCCTTGGTGCCGGGGTTTTTTTATGCCTGCTCCGGCCCTATCGCCGGCAAGCCGGCTCCCACAGGTACACCACTGCTCTTGAGGGCCCTGATGTCCCTGTAGGAGCCGGCTTGCCGGCGATGAGGCCAGTGCGGCTACTGAAAATCTGAAATATTCAAAGCATCAGTTTGAAAAGATCTAACAAAACAGGTAATTGTCCTTTACAGGCGATATCCAGCGGCATTATCTTCTGATTCGGCCGCCGCAGCGGCCAGCGTCGCTCGGACGGTTCCGGGCGCTTACGTCTCCAGAGGAAGCCATGGCCAACCCAGGTTCGCCGCGCCGCTTTGCGCGCATCGATCGTCTCCCGCCCTACGTCTTCAACATCACCGCCGAACTCAAGATGGCAGCCCGTCGCCGTGGCGAGGACATCATCGACTTGAGCATGGGCAACCCCGATGGCGCCACGCCGCCGCACATCGTCGAGAAGCTGGTGCAAGTCGCCCAGCGTGATGACACCCACGGTTACTCTACGTCTCGCGGTATCCCGCGCCTGCGCCGTGCCATCTCCAACTGGTACAAGGAGCGCTACGACGTCGCCATCGACCCGGAAAGCGAAGCCATCGTCACCATCGGCTCCAAAGAGGGCCTGGCGCACCTGATGCTTGGCACCCTCGACCATGGCGACACGGTGCTGGTGCCCAACCCGAGCTACCCGATCCACATCTACGGCGCCGTCATCGCCGGTGCCCAGGTGCGTTCGGTGCCGCTGGTGCCGGGTGTGGACTTCTTCAACGAGCTTGAGCGCGCGATCCGCGAGTCGATCCCCAAGCCGAAGATGATGATCCTTGGCTTCCCGTCCAACCCTACCGCCCAGTGCGTCGAGCTGGACTTCTTCGAGCGCGTGGTGGCCCTGGCCAAGCAATACGATGTGCTGGTGGTGCATGACCTGGCCTATGCCGATATCGTCTACGACGGCTGGAAGGCACCGTCGATCATGCAGGTGCCGGGCGCCAAGGACATTGCGGTGGAGTTCTTCACGCTGTCCAAGAGCTACAACATGGCAGGCTGGCGGATCGGCTTCATGGTCGGCAATCCCGAGCTGGTGAGTGCCCTGGCGCGGATCAAGAGCTACCACGACTACGGCACGTTCACCCCGCTGCAGGTTGCGGCAATTGCTGCGCTTGAAGGGGACCAGCAATGCGTGCGTGACATCGCCGAGCAATACCGCCAGCGTCGCAACCTGCTGGTCAAGGGCCTGCACGAGCTGGGCTGGATGGTCGAGAACCCCAAGGCGTCGATGTACGTCTGGGCCAAGATCCCGGAGCAATATGCCCATCTCGGGTCGCTTGAGTTTTCCAAGAAGCTGCTGGCCGAGGCCAAGGTTTGCGTTTCACCGGGGATCGGTTTCGGTGACTACGGCGATGACCATGTGCGCTTCGCGCTGATCGAAAACCAGGACCGCATTCGCCAGGCCATTCGTGGCATACGGCAGATGTTCCGAGCCGACGGCCTGATCCGCAAGTAGGCATCAGGCGCATGGCCAAAAAGCCGCGAGCAGGTTCAGCCTCTCGCGGCTTTTTTCTGGTGATCGGCAAGTTTTCCGGCTGCTCGCGAGTCTGAACAATCAATAGCTTTGCGCACTTCATTCGATAGACGAGGTGTGCAAATGAGTGTTTTCACGGCTTATTTCTGCGGTACCGGGTCCCACCGGTTCGATGATTCGAACCCCAATTTCTGGAACGGCGAGTTGGTATCGACGCTGGCCAGCAATGACCAAAGCCGCGAGTTCGCGCACTGGATTGCGGTCGACGGCCCAGGCAGTGGCAACCAGCAGGATGACAATCTGTTCGTCGAACCGGGCAGCTATTTCAACTGGTCAGGCACGTTGTTCGGGCGAGGTTGGGAAGAGAACGTCTCCCATGTACTGCATGTCATCAAGGGCAAGAGCGACTGGCAGCGCACCGAACTCTCCGAGAGCGAATACGCGAAGTTGAAGGCAGCCGGTGTACCCATTCCCGAAGCCACTTCCACAAGCTCCTGGTTCTGGCGCACCTACAGCTATGGCCAGCGTCAACCGACACCACAGGCGCTGCAGGAGCAGATCATTGCCCAGTTCCGCAAACCGGTCATTCCGACCCAGGTCAACCTGGTTGGCTGGAGCCGCGGTGGTATCAGTTGCCATATGCTTGCCAATGCGATGGCGGAGGACCCTCAACTCAAGCATGTTCCCGTCAACATCTTCGCCATCGACCCGGTACCCGGGGTCGGCAACTTGCAATCGCATCGAATCAAATTGGCTGGCAATGTCAAAGAGTACGTCGGGTTCTTCTCGCGTGACGAGCGGTCCAAAGGCTTCGCCTGCGTCATCCCCGCTGCTGAAAGCAGCACACGCATGTGCATATACCCAATGCCAGGGCGCCATGCCACGCTGGTGGGCAATGCTTCGCTCGATGGTGCCGGCGGTGGCAAGGTACTGGTCGAACCGGGGCTCATCGTGCGGCATTTTGCAGAAGTCTGCCTGATGCGCTGGGGTGTGAAACTGGACAAATGCCTGAGGCTCAGTGATCGCCAGCTGAACGATTACCTCAGCTCGATCGGTGCGGCTGACAACAAGTACCAGGCGATGCGCAGCCAGTCCTATACCGTGATCACTGAGGGCAAAAAGGCCGATCGCTTTGTTCACCATGGCCAAGCCCAGACCAGCTTCAGCGGGGTACGTGGCGATCATTTCGTGCCGAGCGACGGCCTCAGCCAGCAGTGTCGGGATGCCAACAGTTTCAAGGCCCTGCGCTGATCCTCAGAGGTGGCCATCGCTGAGGTGGCCGCTTTTTCAGCGGTAGCACGATGCGCTGCTACCGCCGTCAGATCAGTGGCCATGTTTTTTTGCATCAGCCCCTTCTCAGCAGCACCGGCTTCGATTACAAATGGCGCCGCGGGCCTCGCCCCCATAACAACAACCTTCCCTCCGTGCCATCATGTCCGAATATAACCCTTGCCTTGACTGCGGCGCCTGCTGCGGGTACTTCCGTGTGTCCTTCTTCTGGGGCGAATGCCAGTCTGCCGGCGGCCTCGTGCCTGACGACCTGGTGGTGCAGATCAACCCGACCCGGGTCGCGATGATCGGTACCGACGCCAAACCCTGCCGCTGCGTGAGCCTGCAGGGCGAGATCGGCAAAGAGGTGGCGTGCACCATCTACGCCAACCGTTCCAGCCCTTGCCGCGAGTTCGACGCGTCGTGGGAGGGTGGGGTGCATAACCCCAGCTGTGACGATGCGCGGGCGGCCTATGGGTTGCCGCCGCTGACACCGCCGGGGGCCAACGAGCCGCATTGGCCGGATGATGGGGCCGAGGTGGCCTGATCGTGCATCGATAGTCTGTTCGGGCCCTGTCGCCGGCAAGCCGGCTCCCACAGGTACAGCGCAAGGTCGTGGCCTGCGCGGAACCTGTGGGAGCCGGCTTGCCGGCGATGGGCTGCTCGAACAGGTCACATGACGTTAGACTGTCATCTCCCCAGCAATGGACAGGAGATCCGGCGTGACCCCACCCCGCAGTTTCCCCAGCGACCTGTGTCTCGATAGCCCGCGCCTTCAGCTACGGCCCATGCGCCATGCCGATGCCGCGCAATGGCTGGCGATCATGGCCGACCCCGAGGTCATGCGCTATTGGCATCACGCGCCCTGGCAGAACCTGGCCGAGGCCGAAAGCGCCCTCGCTGCCGACCGTGAGGCCTATGCCAATGGTGACCAGCTCAAGCTGGGCATGTACCGCCGCGACAATGGCGAACTGATCGGTATGGTTCAGCTGTTCAACATCGACGATGTCTCGCGCCGTGGCGAGATCGGCTATTGCCTGGCCAGTGCGGTGCAGGGCAGGGGCTACATGGACGAAGCGCTGACCTGTTTCATCGACTACCTCGCCCACACCCTGCACATGCGCCGCCTGGAAGGCGAGATCGACCCGCGTAACCAGGGCTCGGCGCGTACTCTCGAACGCCAGGGCTTCGTCCTCGAAGGCACATTGCGCGCGCGCTGGTGCGTGGCGGGCGAGCTGTCCGATTCCGGCATCTACGGCTTGCTGCTCGAGCCTCCTGTGGCATGACGGCTTTCTACCTGACCTGCAGCCTTGCCCTTTACCTGCTTGCCCTGTGCTTCGACGGCGCGCTGATGAGCGCCGGCAGGCACATGCCGGCCTTGCAGATGTTGCTGTATGGGCCATGGGGTGTGCCGTTCGGGCTGTTTCAATGGTTTGCCAACCCGCTGCTGGCCGTGGCCATCCTTGCCCATCGGCGTTATCGCCGATTGGCGTTGGTGGCCGGATTGGGTGCGTTGTACCTGGCGGCCAGCAGCTTCGGCATCGAACGGCTGCCGGATAACATCAGCTATGCGTTCCAGGAGCGTACGGGCTTCGGTGCAGGCTTCTACCTGTGGTTGGCGTCTATTGCCGTGTTCTGTGCAGGGCAGGCGTGGCATTGCTGGAAGGCGCGCAGCAGTGCCGACATGCCGGGCTGGCATTGGCTTGATGTGGCGCTGATCGCCGCGCTGGCGCTCGCCCTGTATGCCGCCACGCAGATGCCGTCGCTGCGCTTCGAGCCGGGCAAGGTGCTGATGCCGCCGGAACAGTTGCAGGCATTTTGAGGGATTGCGATGAACAAGCAGTATCTGATGGGGTTGGCGTTGGCCGGTTGCATGCCGCTGGCGCTGGCTGGCGACAACTCGCCGGCGTACACCCAGTGCATGGACAAGGCGTCCAGCACGGTAGCCATGAGCGGCTGCATCCAGGCCGAGACCAAGCTGCAGGATGAGCGCCTGAACCGCGTCTACAAGCACTTGATGGGCAGGCTGGATGCCGGGCAACAGAAGCGCTTGCGCGAAGTGCAGCGGCAATGGATTGGCTATCGTGACGCCAACTGCAGATTTCATGTGCAGGCAAGTGGCGGGACCCTGGCTCAGCTTGAAGGGGGGATGTGTGTGCTGGACATGACCCGGGAGCGGGCGGCGGAGCTGGAGCGGGTGCTCAGCCCGGGGCAGTGATGTGTTCTGTGCTGGCCTCATCGCCGGCAAGCCGGTTCCCACAGGTACATGTGGGAGCCGGCTTGCCGGCGATTGGGGCGCAAAGCGGCCCTCAGCGTTTACGGGCCTTGAGGTACTCCCGCACTTCCACGGCATCCCCCGCAAACTCGATGCGTTCAGCCTTGGCCTCGCGCTGGTAGGCATACATCGGATCGTAATATTCCTTCAGCAACCCCTCGATCCAGCCCCGGTGCAAGTCCACCGCACCGCTACGCGCTTGCTCTTCCAGTGCCTGGCCCAGGATCTCGTGCAAGCGCTGGAAGCGCTCTCCGCCCAAACGCTTGTGGATATTGGCCATGCTCTGCAGCAAGCGCTCGGCGTACAGTCGGCGGCCCTCTTCCTCGCCATGCAGCGCGACGAACTCGGCGCAGAGGTTGATCACATAATCGCGCAGAATACGTTCCACACGGTTTTCGAAGCTGTCTTCCAGCCACACCATCGGGTACTGCTGCATGCCCTGGTACAGCGCCAGTGGCACCGTGCAACTGCCGACGATACGGCCTTCGTCCTCCAGCACGAACTGTTCGATGCCGCGGGCGCGCTTTTTCAGCACATCAATCGCCAGCTTGTTCTCGAAGTCGATCTGCGCCGGTTGCGCGGTGGCGCGCTTGCCGAAGCTGGAGCCACGGTGGTTGGCGTGGCCTTCGAGGTCGAGCACATTGTTCAGCTGGTGCAGCACATCGGTCTTGCCGGTGCCGGTAAGGCCACCAACCAGCACGAAATCGCACTGCTCGACAGCGTGCTGGGTAGTCTCCAGCAGGAAGGTGCGCAGGGCCTTGTAGCCACCCTTGATCCGGGGGTAGGCAATGCCCGCCTCATCGCGCAGCCATTGCTGGACGATCAGCGAACGCAGGCCGCCACGGAAGCAGTACAAGTAACCATCGGGGTGCGCCTTGGCGAAGCTGGCCCAGGCATGCAGACGCTCACGCTTGGTGGCGCCGCTGACCAGTTGATGGCCGAGGGTGATGGCGGCGGCCTGGCCTTGCTGCTTGTAGCAGGTGCCGACCTTCTGCCGCTCCTGGTCGTTCATCAGCGGCAGGTTGATAGCGCCTGGGAAGGCGCCCTTGGCGAATTCGATGGGCGCGCGCATGTCCATCATGGGCGCGTCATCGAGGAACAGCTGGCGGAAGTCGGTGCAGTCGGGGCGCATCAGTTCACCTCGACTGCGTGGCTCTGTCGCTCGACCAGCTTGCCGATTGGCGACAGTTGCAGGCCCAGTTCAGCTGCCAGCGCGAGGAATTCGGCTTCGCCTTCAGGGCTGACGGCGACCAGCAGACCCCCACTGGTCTGCGGGTCGCACAGCAGGTGCTTCTGCTCGTCGCTCAGCGGGCCGAGCTTGTGCCCGTAGCTGTCGAAGTTGCGCAGGGTGCCACCCGGAATGCAGCCTTCGGCCAGGTAATGCTCGACGCTGGGCAGACGTGGCACGGCGGCGTAGTCCAGGTGCGCGGTCAGGCCGCTGCCCTCGGCCAGTTCGACCAGGTGGCCGAGCAGGCCGAAACCGGTCACGTCGGTCATTGCCTTGACGCCGTCGAGCTTGCCGAAACGGCTGCCCGGGGTATTGAGGGTGCACATCCAGTCACGGGCCAGGCCTTGGTCCTGTTCACGCAGCTTGGCCTTTTTCTCGGCGGTGGTGAGGATGCCGATGCCCAGTGGCTTGGTCAGGTACAGACGGCAGCCGACGGTAGCGGTGTCGTTGCGCTTGAGGTGGCGTTTGCTGACCACGCCGGTCACCGCCAGGCCGAAGATCGGCTCGGGAGCGTCGATGGAGTGGCCGCCGGCCAAGGGAATGCCGGCCTCGGCGCAGACCGCGCGACCGCCGCGGATCACCTCGCGGGCAACTTCCGGTGGCAGCACGTTGACCGGCCAGCCGAGGATGGCGATGGCCATCAGCGGGTCACCCCCCATAGCGTAGATGTCGCTGATGGCGTTGGTCGCGGCGATACGGCCGAAGTCATACGGGTCGTCGACGATGGGCATGAAGAAATCGGTGGTGGAGACCACGCCACGCTCGTCATCCAGGGCGTAGACGGCGGCGTCGTCGCGCGAGGCATTGCCGACCCAGAGTTTCGGGTCCAGGGCCTGGGCGCCGCTTTCGGCCAGGATCACATCCAGCACCTTGGGGGAGATCTTGCATCCACAGCCGGCACCGTGGCTGTACTGGGTCAGGCGGATCGGCTCGCTCATACGCACCTCTGGGATCGAATTGTTGCGCGATTGTAGCAAAGCTGGCCTTTGCGCCCCTGGCTCTTATACTTCCCACGGTCGGCAGGTTGCCGCATTTTCCCCGCTATCGAACCGGAGAACTCCCATGCTCAAACGCCCATTGGCGCTCGCCGCCGGCCTCGTGCTGTCCTGCTGTGCCGTTGTCGTCCAGGCCGCTGAAACCCTGCGGGTCAGTGCCATCCCTGACGAGGCGCCGACCGAACTGCTGCGCAAGTTCGAGCCACTGGGCAAGTACCTGTCCACGCAACTGGGCATGGACGTGAAGTTCGTACCGGTGGCCGACTACCCGGCGGTGGTCGAATCGCTGGCCAGCGACCGCCTGGACCTGGCCTGGCTGGGCGGCTTCACGTTCGTTCAGGTGCACCTCAAAGACCCGACCGCCACGCCGCTGGTGCAGCGTGAGCAGGACGCCCAGTTCACGTCCAAGTTCATCACCGCCAACCCCAACGTGAAGAGCCTGGCCGACCTCAAGGGCAAGTCGTTCGCCTTCGGTTCGATCTCGTCCACCTCGGGCAGCCTGATGCCGCGCTACTTCATGCTCAAGGAAGACAACATCAAGCCGGAAAGCTACTTCAGCCGCGTGGCCTATTCCGGCGCCCACGACGCTACCGTGGCCTGGGTGCAGGCCGGCAAGGTCGATGGCGGCGTGCTCAACGCCAGCGTCTGGCAGAAACTGGTCGATGCCGGCAAGGTCGACACCAGCAAGGTCAAGGTATTCGCCACCACGCCGGCCTATTACGACTACAACTGGACGGTGCGCGGCAACATGGAGCCGGCGCTGAAAGAGAAGATCAAGAAGGCCTTCCTCGACCTCGATCCGGCCAACCCGGAGCACAAGAAGATCCTCGACCTGCAGGCGGCCAGCCGCTTCATCGAGACCAAGCCCGAGAACTACCAGGGCACCGAGCAAGCCGCACGCGAGGCCGGCCTGCTCAAGTGACTATTCATGTACACGGCGCCGGCCTGAGACATGGCCAGGTCCGCGCGCTCGAGGCGGTGAGCCTGCGTATCGACAAGGGTGAACGGGTGGCGATCATCGGCCCTTCGGGGGCTGGCAAGTCCAGCCTGCTGCACCTGATGGCCACGGCCGTGCAGCCCAGCAGTGGTCACCTGGAGTTGTTCGGCGAACAGCCTTGGGCGCTGTCATCCGGCGCCCGTCAACGCTTGCGAGCCAGGATCGGCCTGGTGCATCAGGCGCCGCCCCTGCCGCCGCGCCAGCGGGTGGTCACGGCAGTGCTGGCCGGCCGGCTGGGGCAGTGGGGCACCCTGCGCGGCCTGCTCAACCTGGTCTACCCCACCGATGTGCCGGGCGCGCGACAGGTGCTGGCGGAACTGGGCCTGGCCGACAAGCTGTTCGTCCAGTGCGGGCAATTGTCCGGTGGCCAGTTGCAGCGAGTCGGTATCGCCCGGGCCCTGTATCAGCGCCCTGAAGTGCTGCTGACCGATGAGCCGGTGTCGGCCATGGACCCGGTGCTGGCCGAGCATAGCCTGGCACTGCTCAACCGCCATGCCCAGGCTAACGGCGTCACGCTGGTGGCCAGCCTGCATGCGGTCGAACTGGCCCTGGCGCATTTCCCACGGGTGATCGGCATTCGTGAGGGGCGGGTGGTATTCGACTGTGCGGCGCACGCCGTGAGCGAGCAGCTGCTCGATGCCCTTTACGCCAACGAACAACTGGCCTCGCCGGTTGTTCAGGGGCCGACCCTGACTGTGCAGATTCCCCGATGCTGAAGGCCGAGGCCCGCGACCCGGCGCTATTGCCGCGGTTGTTGTTCACGTTGCTTGCCCTGGCCGTGTCGTGGCCAGGGTTGCAGTTGAGCGAGCTGAACCCTGGGGTCTTGCTGCAGGCGGAAAACCGTCAGCAGATCGCCAACTTCACCCGCGCCTTCTGGCCTCCGGCGCACGATGCCGAGTTCCTCCAACTGCTGTACACCGCGACCTTGCAGACCCTGGCCGTTGCCACCGCCGGCATGGCCTTGGCGCTGCTGCTGGCGATCCCCACCAGCCTTCTGGCCAGCCGCGCCCTGTCGCTGCGCGCGGCATCCCGGAGCGGGCGTGCGGGCGGGTGGTCGCGCCTGGTGCGCATGCCGGTGCGGGGCTTGCTGATCTTTCTGCGCAGCGTGCCGGAAATCGTCTGGGCACTGCTGTTCGTTCGTGCCGTGGGCCTGGGGCCGACTGCGGGTGTACTGGCCATCGCCATCACTTACAGCGGCATGCTCGGCAAGGTCTATGCGGAAATCTTCGAGTCGGTCGACCAGCGTCCCGCGCATGCCTTGATGCAGGGCGGCAGTGGCCGGCTGGCGGCATTCGGCTATGGCATCTTGCCGAGTGCCGTCGCGGAACTGGTGTCCTACAC
The DNA here is from genome assembly GCF_000282535.1 of Pseudomonas sp. GM84. Taxonomy (GTDB): domain Bacteria; phylum Pseudomonadota; class Gammaproteobacteria; order Pseudomonadales; family Pseudomonadaceae; genus Aquipseudomonas. The sequence goes on from NZ_AKJC01000124.1 coordinate 15,871, forward strand.
CGTCTATCGCTGGGAATGCGCCGTGCGTGCGTCGGTGGTGATGGGCTTTGTCGGCGCCGGCGGGTTGGGGCAGCAGATCGACCTGTCCATGCGCATGTTCGCCGGCGGTGAGGTGGCGAGCATGTTGCTGGCCTTTTTTGGCCTGGTACTGCTGGCTGACCTGCTGAGCCGCTTCTTGCGCGGGAGGCTGGCATGAACCGGCTGGTCAACCTGCTGGTCATCAGCGCCATCGTCGCGGCGGTGGTGGCGTCGTTTGGCTATCTGCAGCTGGACCTGCACGCGCTGGTTGGCGATGGCGGGCTGGGGCAGATGGGCGAATATGTGGGTCGCTTCCTGCAACCGGACTTATCCACAGAGCATCTGCGCGCGGTGGGTCATGGCGCCCTGGAAACCCTGGCGATGTCGGGGCTGGGTACGCTGCTGGCGATGGTGCTGGGCATGCTCCTGGCCTTGCCGGCGGCGGGGCGTTTCGGCTGGCCGCTGCAATCGGTGGCGCGGTTGTTGCTCAATGCCTTGCGCGCCATCCCTGAGCTGGTGTGGGCGGCACTGACGGTGCTGGCAGCCGGGTTGGGTCCCAATGCCGGTACGCTGGCCCTGGCGCTGCACACGGCAGGGGTGTTGGGCCGGTTGTTCGCCGAAGCGCTGGAGAATGCGCCGGTCGAGCCTGCAGCGGCGATACGCCTGCAGGGGGGCGGGCAGGTCGCGGCGTTCTGCTTCGGCACCTTGCCCAATTTGTGGCCGCAGTTGCTGGCCTACAGCTTGTATCGCTGGGAAAACAACATTCGCATGGCCAGTGTGCTGGGGTTTGTTGGCGCAGGGGGACTCGGGCAGATGCTCTATACCACCCTGAGCCTGTTCCAGGAGGCGCAGGCCAGTACGGTGATCATGGCGATGCTGGTGCTGGTGTTGCTGGTGGATGCCTTCAGTGATGTGCTGCGCCAGCGCTATGTGCGTGCCTGAGCAATAGCCGGGGCCGCTGCGCGGCCCAATCGCCGGCAAGCCGGCTCCCACAGGATTCCCGCAATCCACTGTACGTGTGGGAGCCGGCTTGCCG
>NZ_AKJC01000125.1 GCF_000282535.1 Pseudomonas sp. GM84
ATGCGCCGCGCGGGCGGCGCTCGATCTCTCAAACGACAAACCATTCAAGGCATGCCCTTAGGCCCCAACCGCTACTCCATCAATGCGCGCAACGGCTGGTATCGCCCTGTTCCGCCGGTGCCCTGCGCCAGGCGGCAAGCAGGGTCGCCAGCACGATCAGTGCAGCACCGGCCGCCATGCGCAGGGTCGGCTGTTCACCAAACAGCCACCACGCCCCGACGATCGCATACACCGGCTCCAGCGCGATGATCATGCCCGCGGTGCGCGCTTCCAGGCCTTCCAGGCTCTTGACGAAAAGAAACTGCGACAGCCCGGTGCAGAACACCCCCAACAAAGCCAGGTTGACCCAGTCGCTGCTACCCAGGCTGGTGCTGGCCAGGTGGGTGAAGGCGAACGGCGCCACCAGAGCCGCCACCACCACGTTCTGCCAGAAGGCCACTTGCATGGCATTCATGCTCGACGCGCGGCGCCGGTTGGCGACCGTGAGCAAGGCGAAGGCCAGGCCCGAGCCCAGGCCCCAGAGCAGGCCCACGGTGCCGTTGTCGAGCAGGTCGAAGGTCGGCACCACCAGCACCAGGCCAGCGGTGACCATCAGCAACAAGGCGGCCTGCGTTGCACCGATGCGCTGGCCGAACACGCCGCGCTCGATCAGGGCGATGAAGGCGGGGAAGCTGGCGAAGCCCAAGGTGGCGACGGCCACGCCACCGACTTTGACGGCGATGAAGAAGGTCACCCAGTGCGCGGCCAGCAGAGCACCGGTCAGGCCGAGGATCGGCAGGTTGCGCAGGGTCAGTGCATCGAGCAGGCGCGTGCCCTTGAGCCCGGCGACGAAGCCCAGCGCGATGAAGGCGAAGGTGGCGCGGCCAAAGGTGATGATGCTGGCGTCGGCCGCGATCAGGTGGCCGAGGATGCCGGTCAGGCCGAACAGCACGGCGGCGATGTGGGCAACGAGCAGGGCGTTGCGGTGGCCGGTGGCAGCACCGGCTACGGGGATTGAGGTAGCGATCATGGCAGTCAACGTCTTCACAATATGCGCAGGCAAGCACTCCCGACTGGCGCGGCGCGGGTCTTCAATTCGGGGAGTTTTATCGTTATGAGCCCGGACGAACTGTCCGGTGCAAAAGGGCGCCACAGCGTTGGAATTGTGAAGCGAGGCTGCTTACTCGCAAGTACCGCGTCAGCCAGCCCACGGCGCGGGGCTGGTAGATGTCGCCATTATTTTGTTTGGGCGGGTTGTGAAGCCGATCGCGGGCGACGTGTGCTTGTCTGATTGCGACATGGGGTGTTGCCTGGGCCCGTGAAGGCGAAGCTACTTAGGCAGCAGCCAGCTTGGCGCTCATCTGCCGACGACGATAAGCACTGTCACGGCTCGCCAGCCACCAGTACAGCGGCGAGGTGATGACCAGCCCCACCAGCCACGACAGGTCGGCACCGTTGATGTGCTCGGAAATCGGCCCAACGTACAGCGGCGTGTTCATGAACGGGATCTGCACCACGATGCCCACCGCATAGGCGAGCAGTGCCTGCGGGTTGTAGCGCCCGTAGATACCGCCATCGACCTTGAAGATCGACTGGATGTCGTAGTCGCCCTTGTGGATCACGTAGAAGTCGATCAGGTTGATCGCCGTCCACGGCACCAGTACCACCAGCAGCACCAGCACCATGTCGACGAAGTGGCCGATGAAATCCGCCGAAGCGAACACCGCTACCACGCAGCAGGCCGCCAGCACGATCAGCGACAGCACCGCACGGCTCTTCGCGGTGGGGATCCAGCGGTAGGCGAAGGTCTGGATCAGGGTGATGATCGACAGCACCGCGCCATACAGGTTGAGGGCGTTGTGGCTGATCACGCTGAGCAGGAACAGCACCAGCATGATCGGGCCCAGGGTGCCGGTCGCCAGCTTGACCGCATCCATGGTGTCCATGCCGGCGGGAATCGCCAGTACCGCCACCGCGCCGAAGATGAACGACAGGCTCGAACCCAGGGCCGAGCCCAGGTAGGTGGTCCAGAAGGTCGACGAGACTTTCACGTCGGCCGGCAGGTAGCGCGAGTAGTCCGACACATAGGGGGCGAAGGCGATCTGCCACAGCGCCGCCAGCGACACGGTGGCCAGCCAGCCGGCCAGGTTGAAGCCGCCGCGGGTCAGGAAGTCGTCGCTCTGCACGTGGGTGAAGATGTAGCCGAAGCCGACCACGATGCCGATGCCCAGCACCCAGGTGCCGATGCGGTTGAGCACGTGGATGAAGCGGTAGCCGATGATGCCGATGATCCCCGAGCCCAGCGCGCCGATGACGATCCCGACGGGCACCGGCACGGTATCGACCACGCCATGCAGCGATTTGCCGGCCAGCACGATGTTGGAGGCGAAGAAGCCGATGTACATCACCCCGGCGATCACCACCACCAGCAATGCGCCGAGCGAGCCGAACTGGGCGCGGCTCTGGATCATCTGCGGGATGCCCATCTGCGGGCCCTGGGCCGAGTGCAGTGCCATCAGCACGCCGCCGACCAGGTGCCCGACCAGGATGGCGACGATGCCCCAGATCAGGTTCAGGTGAAACAGCTGCACGCCCAGCGCGCCGGTGACGATGGGCAGCGGCGCGATGTTGCCGCCGAACCACAGTGTGAACAGATCCCTTACCTTTCCATGGCGGTCTTGCGGGGGCACGTAGCCGATCGTGTGTTTTTCTATGAGGGGTGCCGAGTTGGCTGCACTGGTCATGACTGACTCCAAGGCAAGGTTGGGCAACGGGGGCTGCCCGGGTACGTGCCGGCGAAGGGCGACGCGTTCTTGTTGGAGCGATGATGCGGGGTGCGGGGGGAAGGAGAAATTAGTAAATATGTGCCCATAAGCGTTAAAAAACCTAAGGCTGACAAAAGGTTAAGGGACGAGTGGTAGCAACAAGCGGGCCATCGGGCTGGAGGGCCCGGGCTTGGGGTGTTGGAGGGGGGTAAACTCAAACGGGTGTGTCGGGTTGGTGCGAGGTGCTCGTTTGCAGTGCAGGTGAAGGGGGCGCCTTTACCGGCCTCATCGCCGGCAAGCCGGCTCCCACAGAGAGAGTCACTACCGCCTCGTGTGGGAGCCGGCTTGCCGGCGATGAGGCCAGTACAGACAGCCCATCTACATCGGCAGTATCCGATCCTGAATCACTTCCTTCATCACCAGCGTCGAGCTCAACCGCTTCACATTGGGAATGCTGGTCAACTGCTCGTCATACAGCTTCTGAAACGCCGGCAAGTCCTTGGCCACCACATGCAACAAGTAATCGGGATCGCCAAACAGCCGCTGCGCCTCGACGATCTGCGGTATCTCGCTGACTGCCGCTTCGAAATCCGCCACCGGCTGGCGGGTCACTTCACGCAGGGTGACGAACACCAGCGCGGCAAAGTTCAGCCCCAGCGCGCTCGGCGCCAGGCGCGCGTGGTAGCCGAGGATGGCGCCGCTCTCTTCCAGCGCCTTGAGCCGCCGATGGCAGGGCGACAGGCTCAGGCCCACACGGTCGGCCAGTTCGGTCACCGAAAGGCGACCGTCTTTTTGCAGCTCGGCAAGGATTTTGCGGTCTGTGCGGTCCATGAGGGAAGAATCTTCCAGTAATCGTGCGTATCCGGGAAATATACGGAAGAAAATCCTCCGGCGAAATCTTTACGCTTTCTTCACCGCCAACCTGTGAAGGAAGACTCAAAGTGGCAATCAGTGTGCTGACGGCGTTCTGGGCCGTGTCGTTGTTGTTCGTGATTACCCCGGGGGCCGACTGGGCCTACGCCATCTCGGCGGGCATGCGCGGGCGCTGGGTCATGCCGGCGGTGGCGGGCATGTTGTCGGGGCATTTTCTCGCCACCCTGGTAGTGGCGGCAGGGGTGGGCAGCCTGCTGGCCGGGCACCCGTTGGCGTTGACGCTGCTGACGTTGGCCGGCTCCGTCTACCTCCTGTGGCTGGGCGGCAATCTGCTGCTCAAACCTTCGGTGCCCGAAGCGGGGCAGGGCGATGCCGAAGAATCCGGTTCGCGCTGGGCGTTCAAGGGCTTTTGTGTCAGCGGGCTCAATCCCAAGGTGTTTCTGCTGATCCTGGCCTTGCTGCCGCAGTTCACCGATCCGCAGTCGAGTTGGCCGGTGCCGCTGCAGATCGTGCTGCTGGGGCTGGTGCACCTGTGCAGTTCGCTGGTGATCTATTCGCTGGTGGGCTATGGCGCCAAGGCGGTGTTGAGCACCCGGCCGGAGGCGGTGAAGTGGGTGGGCAGGGTGTCGGGGTTGGCGATGATTCTGGTGGGCATGGGGTTGATAGTCGGGCAACTCGGCTGAATTCACCGGCCCTGTCGCCGGCAAGCCGGCTCCCACAGGTAGTGCGCTGGCGGAGTACCTGTGGGAGCCGGC
>NZ_AKJC01000126.1 GCF_000282535.1 Pseudomonas sp. GM84
GCCGGTGTTCGCGGGACAAGCCCGCCCCCACAGGAATCGCGCCAGCTTTTAGAAACTGAGCAAGACAGTTGCTCCCACAGGTGCTCTACAGGTCTCGATGTTTCAGTCGCGGTAATCCGGCGCCGTCCTGTCCAGCATCCGCAACAATGCCCCCCAGGCCAACTGCACCGCATCCGGGTCCGTCAGCTCCCCCTGCTTCAGTCCCCGCATCGGCTCATTGAACTGCCGCTCGGTATGCGCGCACACCTCGGGCAACGGCAGCACCAACTGGCCGGCGCTTTGCGCCGCCAGCTGGATCTCGCAGGCTTTCTCCAGGTAGTACATGCGCAAGAACGCCTCGGCCACTGTGCGCCCGGTGGTCAACAGGCCGTGGTTGCGCAGGATCATCACCGGCTTGTCGCCAAGGTCCGCCACCAACCGCTGCTGCTCGTCCAGGTCCAGGGCGATGCCTTCATAGGTGTGGTAGGCAACCTTGCCGTAGAACTCCATGGACATCTGGTTGACCGGCAGCAACCCACATTCCAGTGCCGCCACCGCACAACCGGCACGGGTATGGGTGTGCAGCACGCACTGGGCATCCTCGCGAGCGGCGTGAATGGCGCTGTGGATGACGAACCCAGCCGGGTTGACCCGGTGCGGGCTGGCCTCCACCGCCCTGCCCTGCAGGTCGATCTTGACCAGGCTCGACGCGGTGATTTCGTCGAACAGCAGGCCGTACGGGTTGATCAGGAAGTGATGTTCCGGGCCCGGCAGCCGCACCGAGATATGGGTGAAGATCAGGTCCGACATGCGAAAGTGTGCAATCAGCCGGTAACAGGCAGCCAATTGCTGGCGCAACGAGTGTTCAGTGGCAGTCATGGTCGTTCGTCCTTCGTTCATTTGCTGGCCCAGGCATTGAACCGCTGCTCCAGTTCCTCGCCATGGTCGACCCAGAAGTCGACGTTCATCGCCAAGGCGCCCTGCAGGTTCTGCGGCGATGTCGGCACCCAGTTGGCCAGGGCCGGGTCGAGCCTGGCGGCTGCCTGGGTATTGGTCGGCCCATAGGGAATCTGCTCGACATAGCGCACCTGGGTATCCGGCTGGTTAGCGTAGCTGATCAGCCGCTTGGCCTGGTCGACATGTTTCGAGCCCTTGATGATCGCCCAGTAGTCCATGCCATACAGACTGCCCGGCCAGACCAGCGCCAGCGGGCTGCCCTGCTGCGCGGCGACAGCGATGCGGCCGCTGTAGGTCGACGTCATCACCACGTCACCGGCGGTCAGCCACTGGGCCGGTTGCGCGCCGGCATCCCACCACTGGACATAGGGCTTGAGTTCGCTGAGTTTGGCAAAGGCCCGATCGACACCGGCCGGCGTGGAAAGGACCTTGTACACGTCCTCCACCTTGACGCCGTCGGCCAGCAAGGCGAACTCCAGGTTGTACACCGCGCGCTTGCGCAGGCCGCGTTTGCCTGGGAATTTCTTGATATCCCAGAAGTCCGCCCATGAGCTGGGCGCCTCGGCCAGCTTGTTGCGGTCGTAAGCGATCGCCACGCTCCACACCAGCGCCGCCGAGCCGCAATCCTGGGCTGCGTCGGGAATCAGTTCGGCGGCGTGTCCCAGTCGTTGCCAGTCGAGGTGCTCGTAGATGCCCTCCTCGCAGCCGCGGGCCAGGTCCGGCCCCTCGATCTGCACCACATCCCAGTCGACGTTGCCGGTATCGGCCATCACCTGGATGCGCGCCATTTCGCCGTTGTATTCGCTTTGCATCAACTGGCTGCCGTCCTGGGCGCTGAAAGGCTGGAAGATCGCCACATCCTGGGCTTTCTGACCCGCACCGCCATAGCCGACCACGACCATCTGCGGCGCCGCTTGCGCACTGCCAAGGCCGATGGCCAGCAGCGCTGCGCAAAGGCCTGTAACGCGAGGAAATGCCTGCATCGAGTTGCCTCCTGCCGGTGCCCGAAGGGCCCGTTTTCTTGTTGTTGTGAGGTCACGACCCACAGCCGTGGGTGAGAAAAAGCTAGTCGGGCATCAGTAAAAAAACAAGTTGATTTTTTACTGAAGCTACACTTTCATGAGAAAAACAAGAACAACACCGGAGCCGCCCGCATGTCGACCGCCTTTGCCCACCTGTTCGAGCCCTTGCAGATTCGCGGCAAGCGCCTGAAGAACCGCATCATGTCGACCGGCCACGATACGTGCCTGCCCACCGACAACCTGGTCAACGACAAGCTGATCGCCTACCAGAGCGCCCGCGCTGCCGGAGGTGTGGGGCTGATCGTGCTGCAGGTGGCCGGGGTGCATGACAGCGCCCGCTACACCTCCCATGTACTGATGGCCACCGACGATGCCTGCATCGAGGGCTACCGGCAGTTGGCCGAAGCCTGCCATGCCCATGGCACGGTGGTGCTGTCGCAGCTGTTCCACCCAGGCAGGGAGATCATGGAATCCGCCGACGGGCTGCTGGCCGTCGCCTACTCCGCATCAGCGGTGCCCAACGAGCGGTTTCGCGTCATGCCGCGAGCCCTGGACCAGGCGATGATCGACGAGATCGTCCAGGGCTATGCCAACGCTGCCCGCCGCCTGCACCAGGCCGGGCTGGATGGCGTGGAAGTGGTGGCCAGCCATGGCTACCTGCCGGCGCAATTCCTCAACCCGCGGGTCAACCTGCGCAACGACGGTTACAACGGTGGCCTGGAACAACGCCTGCGCTTCCTGCGCGAGGTACTGCACGCGGTGCGCGCGGCCACCGACGAACAGTTCATCGTCGGCCTGCGCATCAGTGCCGACGAGCGCGACAGCGAAGGACTGAGCGAAGATGAATCGCTGGCCGCCGCCGAAGCGCTACAGGGTCAACTCGATTACATGCATATCGTCGCCGGCACCTCGGCGACCCTCGGCGGCGCCGTGCACATCGTGCCGCCGATGGCCATCGCGCCGGCGTACCTGGCCCGCGAGGCCGGCACCTTCAAGCAGCGCCTGGACATTCCGCTGTTCGTCACCGGGCGCATCAATCAGCCGCAGGAAGCGGAGCTGATCCTGGCCCGTGGCCAGGCCGACGTCTGCGGCATGACCCGTGCGCTTATCTGCGACCCGCAGATGCCGAGCAAGACAGAACAGGGGCACGTGGAGGACGTGCGCGCCTGCATCGCCTGCAACCAGGCCTGCATCGGCCACTTTCACCGAGGCTTGCCGATCTCCTGCATTCAGCACCCGGAAACCGGCCGCGAACTGCAGTACGGCACGCTCAAGCCCGCCACCGCACGCAAGCGCATCCTGGTGGCAGGCGGCGGCCCTGCAGGCATGAAAGCCGCCGCCGTGGCCGCCGCGCGCGGGCATGAGGTGACGCTGTACGAGGCCAGCGCGCAGCTCGGCGGCCAGGTACAGCTCGCGCAACTGCTGCCCCGACGCAGCGAGTTCGGCGGAGCCAGCACCAACCTGCAGCGCGAAATGCAGCTGGCAGGTGTACGTGTGGTACGTAATACACGAGTCGACCGCGCCCTGGTCGAACGCGAGCGCCCTGACCTGGTGATCGCCGCCACCGGCGCCACGCCCTACTGGCCATCGTTCGAACGCAGCGGTGAACTGCAGGTGGTGGATGCCTGGCAAGTGCTGCGCAATGAAGTCACGCCAGGCCGTTCGGTGCTGGTGGTGGACTGGCGCAGCGACTGGATCGGCCCCGGTATCGCCGAACGCCTGGTCCGCGAAGGGCATCAGGTGCAGTTGGCGGTCAATGGCACCCACTGTGGTGAAAGCCTGCCGCTGTACGTGCGCGACCAGATGGCCGGGGAACTGCACCGCCTGAGCATCCCGATCACCCCCTATGCCCGCCTGTACGGCTGCGACGACAACACTGTGTACCTGCAGCACACGGCCAGCGGTGAACCGATGATCTTCGACAACATCGATACCCTGGTGCTGTGCCTGGGCCACCAGCCGCAAGACACGCTGGCCGAGGAACTGGCCGGCCTGGTCGAGGTACGGCGCATCGGCGACTGCCTGGCGCCGCGTACCGTCGAAGAAGCGATCCATGATGGCCTGACAGTTGCCTGGTCCGTCTGACGCTGTACATACTGCCGCTTTCCCGATGGACCGAAGCGCATGAGCCAGCTGCCACAGACCCCGCCCGCCGCCGAAGATGGCGGCGCCGCCCCCCAGTTTCTCGGCACCCGTATCCGCGGCCTGCGCAAGCGCCGCGGCATGACCCTGGCGGAGCTGGCGGCGCAGAGCGAGCTGACGGCGGGCTACATCAGCCAGCTCGAACGCAACCTGTCGTACCCGTCGATCCCGGCGCTGTTCAACATCGCCCGCAGCCTGGGCGTGACCATCCAGTGGTTCTTCGCCAGCGAAGCCAGCACCGCCCCCGAAGACCAGGGCTACGTGGTGCGGCGCAACAGCCGGCTGAGCGTGCATTACGAAGACGGCATCGTCGACCAGTTGCTCACGCCCCAGCCCAACCGCCAGCTGGAGATCCTGCATTCACGCTTCCCGCCAGGCACCTACAGCCAGCAGAGCTACAGCCACGAAGGCGAAGAGGCCGGCTACATCCTCTCGGGCTGTTTCGAGCTGTGGGTGGGCGAACGGCACTTCCAGCTGGGCGAAGGTGACAGCTTCAGTTTTCCCAGCCAGGAACCGCACCGCTACGGCAATCCGGGGGAGGTGGATGCCGTGGTGATCTGGGTGATCACCCCGCCGACGTTCTGAGGTGTAGCGCTCAGGGTCGCGCGTTTCGTCGCCCGCCACATCGTTGGCCGTGAACAAGGACTACCTTGTTTAACCGGACTCTCCAGGAGCACAACGATGAACAATATCCTGATCATTGGCGCCGGCTTCGCAGGCCTGTGGAGCGCCCTCAGCGCGGTCCGCCAACTGGACCTGCACGGGCGCACGGATGTCGAGGTCACGCTGCTCGCGCCGAAGGCCGAACTGCACGTGCGCCCACGCTTCTACGAACCTGAAGTACACACCATGGCCGCCCCGTTGCATGAGCTGTTCGAGGCGGTGAACGTGCGATTCGTGCAAGGCACGGCGTTCCACATCGACGAATCCGCCAGGCAGGTGCGCTACCGCACCCAAAGCGGCACCGAGTGTAGCCTGGGCTATGACCGCCTGATCATGGCCTGTGGCAGCGTGCTCAACCGGCCGGACATGGTCGGTATCGAGCACGTCTTCGATGTCGACAAGATCGACAGCGCCGCACGCCTTGAAGCCCACCTCAAGTCGCTGGCCAACCTCCCCGACACACCCCAGCGCAACACCGTGGTAGTGGCGGGCGGCGGTTTCACCGGCATCGAGACCGCAACCGAACTGCCGGCGCGCTTGCGCGACATCCTCGGCGAGCAGGCACGGCTACGTGTGGTGGTGGTCGACCGCGGCGCGAAAATCGGTGCTGCGCTGGGTGACGGTATTCGACCGGCCATCGAGCAGGCATCCGAGGCGCTGGGCATCGAATGGATCTGCGGCGCCACCGTGGCCTCGGTGGACCGCGACGGTGTGCTGCTGGACAACGGCCAGCGCATCGCGGCGAGCACGGTGGTCTGGACCGTGGGCTTCAAGGCCAACCCGCTGACCGAACAGATCAGCGGCGAACGCGACCGCCAGGGCCGCTTGCATGTGGATGGCAACCTCAAGGTCATAGGCAGCGATGCGGTGTATGCGGCGGGTGATGTGGCCTATGCGGCGTGCGATGAGGTGGGCAACTACGCGGTGATGTCCTGCCAGCATGCCATTCCGCTGGGCCGGTATGCGGGGAACAATGCCGTGGCCGAGCTGATCGGCGTGGCGCCGATGACTTATAGCCAGCCCAAGTACGTGACCTGCCTTGATCTGGGTGCCTGGGGTGCGGTGTACACCGAGGGCTGGGACCGCCAGGTGTCGCCACCGACCGACAAGGCCGAGGCCAAGGTGCTGAAGTCGCAGATCAATACGGTCTGGATCTATCCGCCAGCGGCCAACGACCGCGCGGCGGCACTGGCCGCTGCGGATCCGACCATTCCGGTGGCCTGAGTCGTGCTCCCACAGGGATCGCGTGAGTGCCCACAATGCATTTGCGAATTGCGCCGAACCCGTGGCATAGATGCAGTGACAGCATCACGCCATTCAAGGAGTTCGTGCATGAGCAAGCCCCCCTATGTCCCGCCTGCGGTCTGGCGCAACGACGCAGCGTCCGGCGGCCAGTTCGCCAACATCAACCGCCCAGTCGCCGGCCCAACCCATGACAAGGACCTGCCGGTAGGCAAGCACCCCTTGCAGCTGTACTCCCTGGCCACGCCCAATGGCGTCAAGGTGACCATTCTGCTCGAAGAGCTGCTCGCCCTTGGCCACGCCGGCGCCGAGTACGATGCCTGGCTGATCCGCATAGGTGAAGGCGACCAGTTCTCCAGCGGCTTCGTCCAGGTCAACCCCAACTCCAAGATCCCCGCCCTGCTCGACCGCAGCGTCGAGCCGCCGGTACGGGTGTTCGAGTCGGGTTCGATCCTGCTGTACCTGGCCGAGAAATTCGGCGCATTCCTGCCCAAGGCACCCGCCGCGCGAACCGAATGCCTGAACTGGCTGTTCTGGCAGATGGGTGCGGCGCCTTACCTGGGTGGCGGCTTCGGCCACTTCTATGTGTATGCGCCGGAGAAATTCGAATACGCCATCAACCGCTTCACCATGGAAGCCAAGCGCCAGCTCGATGTACTCGAGCGCCGCCTGGCCGAAAGCCGCTACCTGGGTGGCGACGAATACAGCATTGCCGATATTGCCGTGTGGTCGTGGTACGGCCAGCTGGTGCGCGGCAACCTGTATGACGCGGCGCAGTTCCTGGCCGTGCACGAGTACCCGCAGGTGCAGCGTTGGGCTGAAGAAATTGCCCAGCGACCAGCGGTGCAACGGGGCACACGGGTCAACCGCACCTGGGGCGATGAAGCCAACCAGGTGCCTGAACGGCATTCGTCGGCGGACCTGGACTGAGTGTATCGGGGCCGCTTTGCGGCCCATTCGCGGGACAAGCCCGCTCCCACAGAGAGAACGATAAGCCTGAGCGCTGGGATGATCCTGTGGGAGCGGGCTTGTCCCGCGAAAAGGCCAACAATGCCCCTCTGCAAAAAACCATTTCTGCCGCGCAAACCTCCCTCCCCAGCGGCCTTCTTGTACACTCCTCGCAAAAGCCCCCACCTGCACAATTTTTGGTGAAAGCATGATCGAGGTAACCGAGGTTTCCATTGCCGAGCTGCGCGACGCGCTCGAATCGGGCCGCACGACGGCGGTCGAGCTGGTCAAGGCCTACCTGGCGCGTATCGACGCCTACGATGGAGCCAATACCGCTACCGCACTGAACGCCGTGGTGGTGCGCAACCCAGAAGCACTCAAGGAGGCCGAGGCTTCCGACGCCCGCCGCGCCAAGGGCCAGCCCTTGAGCCCGCTCGATGGCATCCCCTACACCGCCAAGGACAGCTATCTGGTCAAAGGCCTGACCGCCGCCTCCGGCAGCCCGGCCTTCAAGGACCTGGTGGCGCAGCGCGACGCCTTCACCATCGAGCGCCTGCGCGCCGCCGGTGCGGTGTGCCTGGGCAAGACCAACATGCCGCCCATGGCCAACGGCGGCATGCAGCGTGGCGTCTATGGCCGCGCCGAAAGCCCGTATAACGCCAACTACCTGACCGCGCCGTTCGCCTCTGGCTCGTCCAACGGTGCCGGTACCGCCACCGCCGCCAGCTTCAGCGCCTTCGGCCTGGCCGAGGAAACCTGGTCCAGCGGCCGTGGCCCTGCCTCGAACAACGGCCTGTGCGCCTACACCCCATCGCGCGGCGTGATCTCGGTACGCGGCAACTGGCCGCTGACCCCGACCATGGACGTGGTGGTGCCATATGCCCGTACCATGGCCGACCTGCTGGAAATCCTCGACGTGGTGGTGGCCGACGACGCCGACAAGCGTGGCGACCTGTGGCGCCTGCAGCCTTGGGTGCCGATCCCGGCCGCATCCAGCGTGCGCCCAGCGTCCTACCTTGACCTGGCGGTGGACGCCAGCACGCTCAAGGGCAAGCGTTTCGGCGTACCGCGCATGTACATCAATGCCGACCCTGAGGCCGGCACCTCGGAAAAACCCGGCATCGGTGGCCCGACCGGTCAGCGCATCAACACCCGCGCCACCGTCATCGACCTGTGGCAACAGGCGCGTCAGGCCCTGGAAGCGGCCGGCGCCGAGGTAGTCGAAGTGGACTTCCCGCTGGTGTCCAATTGCGAAGGCGACCGCCCTGGCGCACCGACCGTGTACAACCGCGGCATCGTCAGCAAGGAATTCCTCCATGACGAACTGTGGGAACTGTCGGGCTGGGCGTTCGACGATTTCCTGCGTGCCAACAACGACCCCAAGCTCAACCGCCTGGCCGATGTCGATGGCCCGCTGATCTTCCCCCACGACCCAGGCACCCTGCCCAACCGTGAGGACGACCTGGCCGCCGGCATGGACGAGTACGTCAACATGGCCAAGCGCGGCCTGAAGACCTGGGACCAGATCGAGACCCTGCCGGATGGCCTGCGCGGTCTGGAAAAGACCCGCAAGATCGACCTGGAAGACTGGATGGACAACCTGGGCCTGGACGCGGTGCTGTTCCCGACCGTGGCCGACGTAGGCCCGGCCGATGCCGACGTCAACCCCGCGTCGGCGGACATCGCCTGGAGCAACGGCATCTGGGTAGCCAACGGCAACCTCGCCATTCGCCACCTGGGTGTGCCGACCGTCACCGTGCCAATGGGCGTGATGGCCGATATCGGCATGCCGGTAGGCCTGACCTTTGCGGGCCGGTCCTACAGCGACAACAACCTGTTGAGCTTCGCTGCCGCGTTCGAATCGACCGGCTCTCGTCGCATGATCCCGCCGCGTACGCCCGCCCTGGGCTGACCGACTTGTCCCCAACGCCGGCTTGCCGGCGCTGGGGACAGCTGGTATGACATCCTTCTTTTTGTATTAGAAATCAGAAGGCTGCCATGTCCCTGCACATCCACACCCCCCTGATCGAATCCCGCTCTATGACGCTGGCCGCTGGCCCTACGGTCTGGCTCAAGCTCGATGCCCTGCAGCCCTGCGGCTCGTTCAAGCTGCGTGGCGTGGGCCATGCCTGCGAAGTCCACCATGCCCGTGGCGCGCGACATTTCGTTTCCTCCTCCGGTGGCAATGCCGGCCTGGCAGTGGCCTATGCCGGTCGCAAGCTGGGCGTGCCGGTGACGGTGGTGGTGCCTGAAACCACCAGCGACCGCGCCAAGGAACTACTGCGCCTGGAAGACGCCAAGGTGGTGGTGCATGGCAGCTCCTGGCAGGAGGCCAATGAACTGGCACAGACCCTGGTCGGGGCCGATGATGCCTTCATCCACCCTTTCGACGACCCGCTGCTGTGGACCGGGCATGCCAGCCTGGTTGACGAGGTCGCTGCCGCCGGGATCAAACCCGACGCCGTGGTGCTGTCGGTCGGCGGCGGCGGCCTGCTCAGTGGCGTGGTCGAAGGGCTCAAGCGCAACGGCTGGGATGACGTACCGGTGTTGGCGGTGGAAACCGAAGGTGCGGCTTCGCTGCACGCTGCGGTGCAGGCCGGCCATTCGGTGGAGCTGGAGCGTATCGCGTCGGTGGCGACCTCGCTGGGCGCCAAGCGTGTTGCCGATCAGGCCCTGGTGTGCGTGCGCGAACATCCGGTGCAGAGCGTTCTGGTCACCGATCGCGCGGCACTGGAGGCGTGCGAGCGGTTCCTGAGCGATCATCGGGTACTGGTGGAGCCGGCCTGTGGGGCGGCGTTGGCGCTGGCTTACGCGCCTGGGAAGTTGGCCGGTTACCAGAATGTACTGGTCGTGGTGTGTGGCGGTGCTACGGCAACGCTTGGGCAGATTCAGGACTGGTTGAAGCAGGTCGACTAAGGTGGGCTGTTCCGGCCCTTTCGCGGGACAAGCCCGCTCCCACAGGTTTACCACTCTGTTCAAAGGCAACGCGGTACCTGTGGGAGCGGGCTTGTCCCGCGAAAGGGCCGGAACACTCACCGCAAAAGTGGAATGATCAGCGGCACCAGTTTCTCCCCTTGGATTTCAATCACCGCCACCGTCACCGGCAACTTGAACCGCCGCGGCCCGGCACTCCCGGGATTCAGGAACAACCGCCCTTCCCGCCAGTCCATCAGCGGCTTGTGCGAATGCCCGGTGATCACGACCCGCACCCCCTCATCCAACGCCCCCGGCACATCGGCAATGTCGTGGACCAGCAGAACCTGCCAGCCCCCCATCTCAAAGCGCTGCTGATCGGCGATCTGCGCCGCCCAAGGCAATTTCAGGTCGTTGTTGCCACGCACGACCTGCAGCGGCGCCAAGGCCCCAAGCACCTCGATGACCTCGGGTTTGCCGATATCGCCGGCGTGCACGATCAGGTCGCAACCCACCAGCACATCGACCGCTTCGGGGCGCAACAGGCCGTGGGTGTCGGATATGACGCCAACCCTCATGCTCAACTCCTGTACGGATAAGTTCGATCACGGCTGTTCATCAGATTCTTCTCCATCTGCACAGCCGGTGATTAGGATGTTCACACAGGCCTGTTCAAATAACCCCGTCGCCATCGGAAAAACCCGCCCCAACAGTCACGACCGCGACGAAATGCTGATCTCACTCTTTCGATATGCAGCAAGTGAAGGCACAATGCGTGTCCTTTTTTTGGCCGGCCTGGCCGGGGGCCTTTAAATGATCAAGACGCCGTACTACCTCATCGATAAAACCAAGCTGCTGGGCAACATGGAGAAGATCGCCTACGTGCGCGAACACTCCGGTGCCAAGGCACTGCTCGCCCTCAAGTGCTTCGCCACCTGGTCGGTCTTCGACCTGATGCAGCAGTACATGGACGGCACCACCTCTTCCTCGCTTTACGAGCTCAAGCTCGGCCGCCAGAAGTTCGCCGGCGAAACCCACGCCTACAGCGTGGCCTGGGCCGACGACGAGGTCGAGGAAATGCTCGAGAACTGCGACAAGATCATCTTCAACTCGATCGGCCAGCTGCAGCGCTTCGCCGAACAGTCCGAAGGCAAGGTCCGTGGCCTGCGCGTCAACCCGCAGGTGAGCAGCTCCGACTACCTGCTGGCCGACCCGGCCCGGCCGTTCAGCCGCCTGGGCGAGTGGGACCCGGAAAAGATCGAGAAGGTCATCGAGCTAATCTCCGGCTTCATGTTCCACAACAACTGCGAGAACGGTGACTTCGGCCTGTTCGACAAGATGCTCTCGCACATCGAAGAGCGCTTCGGCCACCTGCTGCACAAGGTCGAGTGGGTGAGCCTCGGTGGCGGCATCCACTTCACCGGCGAAGACTACGCAGTCGACGCGTTCTGCGCGCGCCTGAAAGCCTTCTCGGAAAAATACGGCGTGCAGGTCTACCTGGAGCCGGGCGAAGCGGCCATCACCAACAGCGCCTCGCTGGAAGTGACCGTGCTCGACACCCTGTACAACGGCAAGCACCTGGCCGTGGTCGACAGCTCGATCGAAGCGCACCTCCTGGATCTGCTGATCTACCGTCTCAATGCCAAGATGGCACCCAACGATGGCGAGCACACCTACATGGTCTGCGGCAAGTCGTGCCTGGCCGGTGACATCTTCGGCGAGTACCAATTCGATCGTCCGCTGGCCATCGGCGACCGCCTGTCGTTCGTCGACACCGCGGGTTACACCATGGTCAAGAAAAACTGGTTCAACGGTTTGAAGATGCCGTCCATCGCGGTCAAGCAACTCGACGGCAGCGTCGAAGTGGTGCGCGAGTTTGGTTTCGAAGACTACGTTTCCAGCCTGTCGTAAAGACCGGCACTCAAGTAAGGAGCAAAAGGTAAATTGAAGAAGAACGTTCTTATCATTGGTGCAGGAGGTGTCGCCAAGGTGGTGGCCCACAAGTGCGCGCAGCATAACGACGAACTGGGTCGTATCGCTATCGCGTCACGGAACATCTCCAAATGCCAGGCCATCATCGACAGCGTCAAGGCCAAGGGTAGCCTCAAGGTTCCCGCCGACATCCAGGCCTTCTCGCTCAACGCCCTCGATGTCGAGGCGACCAAGGCACTGATCCGCGAGACCGAATCGCAGATCGTGATCAACGTCGGTTCCGCGTTCCTCAACATGTCGGTGCTGCGTGCCTGCATCGATACCGGTGTCGCCTACCTGGACACCGCCATCCACGAAGAGCCGGGCAAGATCTGCGAGACCCCGCCGTGGTACGGCAACTACGAGTGGAAACACCTCGAAGAGTGCCAACAAAAGAACATTACCGCCATTCTCGGCGTCGGTTTCGACCCGGGTGTGGTGAACAGCTACGCAAAACTTGCGCAGCAACAGTACTTCGACAGCATTGATTCGATCGACATTCTCGACGTCAATGCCGGTTCCCATGGCAAGTACTTCGCCACCAACTTCGACCCGGAAATCAACTTCCGCGAGTTCACCGGGCAAGTATGGAGCTGGCAGAACAGCCAGTGGACCAGCAACACCATGTTCGAAGTCAAGCGTACCGACGACCTGCCGGTGGTTGGCTCGCAGAACCTGTACCTGACCGGTCACGACGAGGTCCACTCGATCTCGAAGAACCTGAACGTGCCGAACGTGCGCTTCTGGATGAGCTTCGGCGAGCACTACATCAATGTGTTCACCGTGCTGAAGAACCTTGGCCTGCTCTCCGAGCAGCCGGTCAAGACCGCCGAAGGCCTGGAAGTGGTACCGCTGAAAGTGGTCAAGGCCGTGCTGCCCGACCCGGCCTCCCTGGCCCCGGGCTACACCGGCAAGACCTGCATCGGTGACCTGGTCAAGGGCACCAAGGACGGCCAGCCGCGCGAAGTGTTCATCTACAACGTGGCTGACCACGAGGAAGCCTACGCCGAGACCGACAGCCAGGGTATCTCCTACACCGCCGGTGTACCGCCAGTGGCTGCGGCCCTGCTGGTCGCCCGTGGCGAGTGGGATGCCAAGCGCATGGTCAACGTCGAGGAGCTGCCGGCCGAGCCGTTCCTCAAGGCGTTGGACGTCATGGGCCTGCCGACCCGCGTGAAAGATGAGAAAGGCGATCGTCCTTGGGACGCTGAAGCCTAAGCAAGACTGAAAGGGGCGCCAACCAGGCGCCCCTTTCTTGTCTGCCCCGGCCTCATCGCCGGCAAGCCGGCGATGGGGCCGCTAGCTACTTCCTGGCCTCCAGAATCAGATTGAACGGCGTCTGCGTCGCCCGCCGGAACCTTGTGAACCCTGCCTCCTCGAACACCGCCCGCAACCGCGCCTCCCCCGCCTGCGCCCCCAACCCCAGCCCCACTTCCTGGGATAGCGAATTCGGCGTGCAAATGAACGTCGACGCCGCATAGAACAACCGCCCCACCGGCGTCAGGTTGCCATCCAGCGAATCCTCGGCATAGGGCTCCACCAGCATCACCGTACCGTCGGCCTTCAGCGCCCGGTAGGCATGCCGCGCCGCACCGACCGGGTCGCCCATGTCATGCAGGCAATCGAAGAAGCACACCAGGTCATGATCGTGGCCCGGGTAATCCTTGGCCGAGGCCTGGTGGAAGTTCACGCGCCCTTCCAGCCCTGCCTCGCGCGCACGCTCGCTGGCCGTGGCGATGGAAGGTGCATGGTAGTCATAGCCGGTGAACGTCGATGCCGGAAACGCCTGGGCCATGACCAGGGTCGAGGCGCCATGCCCGCACCCGACATCGGCCACTTTGGCCCCGGCCTGCAACTTGCCCACTACACCGTCGAGCGCGGGCAGCCACTCAGCCACCAGGAAGGTCCGATAGCCCGGCCGGAAGAACCGTTCGGTACCGCTGAACATGCACGGGTGATGGTCGCCCCAGGCCAGCCCGCCGTCACCGCGCATGGCCGCCACCAGCTTGTCCTTGTCGTGGAACAGCGCCGCCACCACCGCTGCGCCTCCGGCCATGTAGGCCGGCGAATCCTCCAGGGCAAGCGCCATGGCCTGTTCCTCGGGCAGCACGAATTGCCCTTTGTCATGGGTCATGTACCCGGACGCCGCCTGGGCATTGAGCCACTCGCGCACCAGCCGCGGGTGGCAACCGGTCTTGGCCGCCAGCGCTTCGGGTGTGGTCGGCTGACTGTCGGCCATGGCCCGATAAAGCCCCAGTTCGTCACCGAGAATGACATTGGCCAAGGTCGCCGCCGCGCCCATGTCGCCCACCAGCTTGCCCATGAAATCCTGAAGCCTTGCCTCGTCCATGACCTGCCCTCCTCTGCAAGAAGGCCACCGTCGACGAGGGAAGTCCGGCCCGGGGGGCGGTGGTCGGAAAATGGTATGGAC
Organism: Pseudomonas sp. GM84; assembly: GCF_000282535.1. Lineage (GTDB taxonomy): Bacteria > Pseudomonadota > Gammaproteobacteria > Pseudomonadales > Pseudomonadaceae > Aquipseudomonas. The sequence continues at coordinate 14,269 of NZ_AKJC01000126.1, forward strand.
ACGCTGCGATGAAACCAGCAGCGGGCTGCTTGTAAGTTTAGATGTCCTGATCGCGTCCAATGAAGATTTGGACTACATGCCAACTCGAACACCGGAAGCTGTTTCTTAGCCCATTCTGATGGGTTTGGGCCATACCATCATCGACCTAACCGGTAGATGTCGAAATACCCACTATGGACGAACAACAACGGGCGGTGCTTCTCGGCTTCAAGCATGCTGCCCGGCGGCAAGTAGCCTTGGAAACACAACACATGAACCCACTACTTGCTAACGGAGTCAGGGTCGAGGAAATCGACTACAGGGCTATCGAAGCACATGAAGATTGGCATCCCAATCCGCACGACTTCGGTTGGAGCCGAGTACTGAAATGGAAAGCGCGACATGCCCATGCTCATGCAATCGATATTTCCATCTGGTTCGGCGACCGCCTGGCCGGCCTGTGCTGGGCCTCACCCCAAGGCAGCAAGGAGAAGATCATGGTCTTGTACCTTCAGCGAGATCCGGACAACAGCTTGGCAACACGAGGGTATATCGCCCCTATGTGCATGAGTGGTGTTCGGTACTATGCACTGCTTCTAGGCTTCAGATGGATCGTCGTCAAAGATCCCCTTCCTGAAGCCCGAGCTGCCTATCAGATGGATGGTTTCCGGCAGGTGAGAGGTATAGGCCTTGCCTACGATCTGTCCCCTATCTATGCTTCTCTCAATCATGAGGAGCTTTGAAATGGTACGTAAAACCGGCGATTTCAACGCAAATGTTGCTCATTACAAGGCAACTGCAGACGCAAAACTTGCACGTTTGATTGAATCCGCTGATTACCACAGTTTCATCACCAAAGAGGCCGTCGAAGCATTCGCCAAGGTCGAAGGCTCTGCATATGCGGGGCGCCCGTTAAAATCTGCAAAGCCTTCTGACACTTGAATTTTGCGCCTGCAAGACCCCATGGGCTGCTTCGGCAGCCCATTTTTTATTGCGCTGCCTCTACAGTTGGCGGGCTCAGCTGCAGTACCTCATTGGTATAGGCCCACTCCTTCTGTACCTGGTCGGGATGATCGTTCAGGCGGATGCCATAGGAGGGAATGATCTGCTTGATCTTCGCCTGCCAATCCGCTGAGGCCATCTTGTCCTTGAACACCTTGCCCATCAGGTCGAGCATGATCGGCGGCGCGGTGGAGGCGCCTGGCGAAGCGCCGAGCAGGCCGGCGATGCTGCCATCCTTCGACGTGACCACTTCGGTACCGAGCTTGAGCACACCGCCCATGTTCGGGTCTTTCTTGATGATCTGCACGCGCTGCCCCGCCTGCCACAAGCGCCAGTCCTGCTGCTTGGCTTCCGGGAAATAGGTGCGCAGCGCCTCGAAGCGGTCATCGTCGGACTGCAGCACCTGGCCAACCAGGTACTGCACCAGGTCGAACTCGCGCACGCCCACCCGCACCATGGGCCAGGTGTTGTGCACATTCACGCTGGCGAGCAGGTCGAGCAGCGAGCCCTGCTTGAGGAACTTGGTCGAGAACGTGGCAAACGGCCCGAACAGGATCATCCGCTTGCCATCGAGCACCCGGGTGTCCAGGTGCGGCACCGACATCGGCGGTGCGCCGGTGGCGGCAATCCCGTAGGCCTTGGCCATGTGCCGCTGGGCGATGGCCGGATTGTCGGTCACCAGGAACGAGCCACCCACGGGGAAGCCGGCGTAGTCCTTGGCTTCATCGATGCCGGACTTCTGCAGCAGCGGCAACGCCGCGCCGCCGGCACCGATGAACAGGAACTTGGCATCGGTGGCGGCCTGGTTGCCGTCCTTGAGGTTCTTGTACTCGACATGCCAGGAGCCATCCTCATTGCGGGTGATCGCTTCGACTTCGCTGGAAAGCTTCAGGTCGAAATTCGGCCGCGTTTGCAGGTAGGCGACATATTGCCGGGTGATCTCGCCAAAATTGACGTCGGTGCCGATGGGCGTCCAGGTCACCGCCAGTTTCTGCTGAGGGTCGCGCCCTTCCATCATCAGCGGTACCCACTTGCGAATCTGCTCATGGTCTTCGGAGTACTGCATGGGCTTGAACAGCGGGCTGGCCTGCAGCGCTTCGTAGCGTTTCTTGAGGAAGCGGATATTGTCGTCACCCCAGACGAAACTCATGTGCGGGGTGGTGTTGATGAAGGAGTGCGGGTTCTTCAGCACGCCTTGCTTGACTTGCCAGGCGAGAAACTGCCGGGTGATCTGGAACGACTCGTTGATCTCCACCGCCTTGGTGATATCGACCTTGCCGTCTTTTTCCGGTGTGTAGTTGAGTTCCGCCAGGGCGGAATGGCCGGTGCCGGCGTTGTTCCAGCCGTTGGAGCTTTCTTCGGCCACCTTGTCCAGCCGCTCGACCATCTGCATCGACCAGCCCGGCTCGAGCTCGTTGAGCCAGACCGCCAAGGTCGAGCTCATGATCCCGCCGCCCACCAGCATCACATCGACCTTTCGGCTCTCGGCGGCCTGGACGTTGAGCATGCCCCAGGCCAACGTCATGCCGGCCAGCAACAGCTTCGATTTGAGCGTGATGTTCATGATTACTCCCGCGCGCTAGCTGTCGGTAAAGTGCAGAACAAGCTTAGCTGACGGATTTGTCGGGTATAACCGGCTTCCACTCGGCACTCGCTGCATCCGGCACCGTGCATATTTTTCACATCCACTTCACTTCAGCGCCACAACCACAAGGTTATGGTGCCGGCCAGTTTCGGGTGATAGGCCATGCCACGCACCCGTAGGACCGGAGTCTTGGAGTGCCAGCATGCTGGAGAATGTGATCGATACCCGCCTGCGCCCTGTACGCGCCAGGCGTCACCGACGGCCCTGGCTGCTTGCCGGGCTGCTGGCGGTGCTGCTGCTCGGTCTCTGGCAGGCCTCCCGCGCCCAGGTCAGCAACCTGGGCAGTGTGCAACAGATGCACGAGCACGGCGTTTATGGCGCCTGGGCCAAGGGCGAGGTGATGGTGCTGATTCGCCACGCCGAGCGCTGCGATCGCTCCAACCATGCCTGCCTCGCCGACCCCAGCGGCATTACCGTCGACGGTAGCCACGCGGCGATGGCCGTGGGCGATGGCATTCGCCGCCTGGGGCTGGGCACGGCCGACCTGCTCAGCAGCCCGGAAGTGCGCACCCGGCAGACCGCATTTTTCATCTTTGGCAAGGCCATCGAGACCCAGGACTGGCTGGTGCAATGCGATGGGACATTTGCTGACTCGGCATTCGCCCACAAGCGCGAGGGTCGCAACCTGGTGCTGGTCACCCATAGCGGCTGCATCGACGAACTGGAGCGGCAGTTGGACGTTTCCGGTGGCCAGCGCGACAGCGGCTATGCCAGCGCGCTGTTCGTCATCCAGGGCAGCGATGGCCAGCCCCACATCCTGGGCCAACTCAATGCCAAACAATGGCGCGAACTTGTCAGCAGCACCGGGAAGTAACCATGCCAAATCCTTCACGTAGCACGTTCTACATCAACAACTTGCTGCTGCCGCTGGTGCTGGCGCTGATCGTCTTCCTGCTGTTCGACCTCACCGAACTGGACCGCTGGACAAGCAACCTGCTGATCGATCCGGCCACGGGCAGCTTCCCGCTGCTGCATGACCAATGGTTCGAAAAAGTCACCCACAAGTGGCCGCGCATCCTGCCGGACTGGACAGGTGAACTGGCCGTGATCGGCTCGCTGCTGTCGTTCGTGTGGCCGCGTTTGCAGCACCACCCGGACGCGTGGGTGACGCGCATGCTGAACAAGGCCAGGATCAGCCCGGTACTGCGCTTCACCGCCCAGCATCGCCGCGATTTCCTGTTCGTCGTGGTCGCCTTCGCCTTGAGCACCACGGTCATCCACTACCTGAAAAGCCACACCAGCGTGTACTGCCCCGTGGAAACCACCTTGTACGGTGGCCATGAACTGCGCAAGGAGTGGTTTGAGAACTTCACCCTGCTGAGCAAGGCCGGCGATGGCCGTTGCTGGCCCGGCGGCCATGCCTCCAGCGGCTTCACCTTGTTGGCGTTGTACTTCGTGGCCCTGCGCCACCGCTGGCAGCATGCGCGCAAACTGCTGGTGGCGATTCTGCTGATCGGTTTCGTCTACGGCACCACCCGGGTCCTGCAAGGCTGGCACTACATGTCGCATACCTTCTGGGCCGGGATCTTCGTCTGGTTCACCAGTTGGGCGACTGCCCTGCTGTTCTACGGCAGGCCGGCCTTGCAAGGCGCTGAGCAACCGGCCTCGGACAATCCAGCGGCGGACGCCTATGCTTGAGCTGTCCCACTGCACTGGAGGGTGCAATGCACAGCCGCGAAACCGCCTTGCTGCACAGCTGGCAGCACAACGCCCAGGCCTGGATCGACGCCGTGCGCAGTGGCGCCATCGAAAGCCGCCGACAGGTGACCGACCAGGCCATCCTGTTGGCCATACTCGGTCGCCAGCCTGAGCGGGTGCTCGACCTGGGCTGTGGTGAAGGCTGGTTGCTGCGCGCCCTGGCTGACCGGGGCATCGACGCCACAGGCGTGGATGGCGATGCCGCGCTGGTCGCTGCGGCGCGAGCGGCCGGTTCGCCACAGGTGTACCAGGCCAGCTATGAACAGCTGGCCGAAAGCACTTCCGGCATGGGTGCAGGTTATGACGTGATCTGCGCCAATTTCGCCTTGCTGCAACAGGACATCATTCCCCTGCTCGCCGCCATGAAAGCCCTGCTGCTGCCGGGCGGCGCACTGCTGATCCAGACGCTGCACCCCTGGAGCGTGGCCAACGGCGACTACCAGGATGGCTGGCGCGAAGAGTGTTTTGCAGGGTTTGCCGGGGACTGGCGGCCGATGCCGTGGTACTTCCGCACCCTGGCCAGTTGGCTGAATGCATTGGACATGGCGGGGTTCAGGCTGGCCAGTCTGCAGGAGCCGCAACATCCGCAGAGTGCAGTGCCGCAGTCGTTGCTGCTGGTGGCTGAATAACCCTCGACGAGGCGGGTTGATCTCCCCCCGATCAACCCGCTAGCCTGCGCTGCCCCCTCTCGGACGGACCCTGCCCCATGCGCCCACGCGATCTCGCCGCCTACCTGTTCCTGGCCATCGCCTGGGGCTTTTCCTTCCTGGTGGTGCTCAAGGTGGTGCATGCCTTCGGCTGGGCCGGTGCGGTGAGTTTCCGCTCGCTGATCGCGGGCAGCACGCTCGCGGTGCTGGGCGCCCTGCTCGGCCGTCGACTGAAACTGCGCCCCTTGCTCAAACCCTTGCTGGTAGTCGGCGCCACCACCGTGGCCGGCCAACTGATCGGCCTGTCCTACGCCACGCCCTTGATCGGCACGGCCATGGCCGCGATCTTCATCGCCACCATCCCGCTGTTCTCGATGCTCATCGGCCGTGCCTGGGGCCTGGAGAAGATCACCGCGCAGGGGCTGGCCGGATTGCTGCTGGGCGTGCTCGGCATCGTGATGCTGGTGGGTTTCCCGGCCCAACCGGTGAACGAAGCCTTCATCCACGGCTGCATCGCTTCGGTGTTCGGCTGCGTGTGCGCCGCCTTCGGCAGCAACTACGCCAGTTTGCACCTGCGCGGGCAAGATCCCTGGACAGTGACCGGCGGCGCCTTCCTGGTCGGCGGCGTACTGACGCTGCCCCTGCTGCTGCTGATACCGGTGCCGACCGTGCCACAGGCCAGCGACTGGCTCTATTTGCTGCTCAGCGGTTGCGTGATGAGCGCCACCACCTATGTGCTGTATTTCGGCCTGGTGGCGCGCATCGGCGCGACCCGTGCCATCAGCGTCGAGTTCGTCGTGACGCTGGTGGCCGTGGTGATTGGCGCGTTGTTCCTGAACGAGGCGTTGAGCCTGCTGCAGGCTGCGGGCGGCCTGGTGATCCTGCTGGGCTGCATGCTGGTGCTGGGGCTGCTGCCCGGGCGCAGGCGCCGCTTGCCCAGTTAACGCTGGGCGGTGTTTTGCTCAGGGGGTGGGGTCAGGTGCAGCACCCGGTTGCGGCCACCTTCGGCCAGCAGATAGCCGCCCTTGCCGTCCGGGGTGATGGCCTGGGGCGCCTTGAGGAAGGTCAGCACGGTGTGCCGGGTGCCGTCGGCATCGATGCGCAGCAGGCGAGCACGGTGCGTGTTGTCTTCACTGATCCACAGCCCGCGCTGGTCGCACAGCAGGAAGGTCGGGTTGCGCAGGCCCTCGACCACCACCGGGTCCTGGCCATCTTCGGTCAACGCACGCACCTTGCCGGTGGCTTTTTCGGTATAGAGCAGGCGGCCATCGGCGCAACGGGTCAGGCCTTCGGTTTCAGTCAGGTTCGAGCGCAACACCTCAAGCTGGCCGCTGGCCCACTGGTAGCGCATCAGCCGGCCATTGCCCTTGCGGTCCTCGATGGCGTAGAGGTAGTCGCCATCGTTCCACAGTCCCTGCACGCTCTCGCCGTCGAACAAGTGCGTGACCTGGCCGTCACGCGACAGGCTGACCGGCGCGAGCCCGCCTTCCTGGCTGAACACCCAGCCGCCCTGGGCCGCGACCATGCCGTCAGGCTTGGAGAGGTTATCGATCAGCACCACGCGTTCGCCCTGGGCGGTGATCTTGAGGATGCTGCCGCGGCCGTCGTCCAGCTCGCGGCTGACCAGCAGGCTGCCATCGGCCTGCAGCAGCAGCGAGGCGGCCTTGGTCACGTCACGGTGCAGTACATCGACATCCCAGCCGCCACTGGCCTGGACGGGGTAGAAACTTTGCCAGGCGAAGAAGCCCAGGGTGGCGGTGAGCAGTGCGGCGGTGGTGGTCAGAGCGATACGGGTGCCGCGCTGGCGCAGGATGGGCATGGGTTCGAGGCTCCTGGAAAGTGCTGGGGATCCTAGCAATGGGATGTGAAAAAAATGTCAATGAAAGCTGGGGGGTGGACTTGTGGGAGCCGGCTTGCCGGCGATAGGGCCCTGACAGGCTAGCCAATGTTTGTCTGCCCGGGTCTCATCGCCGGCAAGCCGACTCCCACAGGGAGATCGCGCTGATGTAAAAGGATATAAAAAGAACAAAACAATCTAACCAAATGGAATTAAAAAATTGAAAGCCAAACGCCACCTCCTTAGGCTGAGTGCATCCATTACCCGCCGTTCAAGGAGCTTCCCCCATGCCTGCCCGTGCCTTCTCGCCCTTGCGCCGCCTGCTCGTCGGCGGCCTCCTGGCCACTGTCGCCAGCGCCCTGCTGCCCTGGTCCAACGCCTTTGCCGATGACGCCAAGACCCTGCGCATCGGCTACCAGAAATTCAACAGCATCAACATCCTCAAAGGCAGCGGCGCCCTGGAAAAAGCCCTGGCCCCGCAAGGCGTGAAGGTGACCTGGCACGAATTCGCCGCCGGCCCGCAACTGCTCGAAGCGCTGAGCACCGGCGCCATCGACCTGGGCCACGCCGCCGATGCGCCCTCGGTGTTCGCCCAGGCCGCCGGCAAACCTGTGGTCTACCTGGCCGCCGAACAACCCTACCCGCACGGCATCGGCCTGGTGGTGCGTGAACAAGACCAGCTCAACAGCGTGCAAGACCTCAAAGGCAAGCGCGTGGCCACCGGCCGTGGCTGGAACGCCCAGTACCTGCTGGCCGTGGCGCTGGAGCAGGCTGGCCTGAGCTACCAGGACATCACCCCCGCCTACGTCAACAACGCCGCCGATGCCGTGGCCGCCCTGCAGTCGGGCAGCGTCCAGGCCGCCACCCTGTGGGACCCGTTCCTCGCCGCTGCGCAAAGCCAGCCGGGGCTGAAGAACCTGCGTGACGGCAGCGGGCTGTCCAACAACCGCACCTTCTACCTGTCCACCGCCGCCTTCGCCGACCAGCACCGCGACCTGCTCAAGACCTTCTTCGTCGAACTGGGCAAGGTCAGCCAGTGGGCCAACGCCAAGCCTGCCGAGGTTGCCGCCCTGCTGTCGCCACAACTGGGCATCAACGCCAGCGTTCTGCAGGTGGCCAGCGAACGGCGCAATTACAACGCCGTGGCCATCACCCCGCAGATCGTCGCCGAACAGCAGAAGCTGGCCGACACCTTCCAGGGCCTGGGCCTGATCCCGCACAAGCTGCAGGTAGCCGATGCGGTCTACCCGACCTCCGTGCTGCCTTGACCTGAGAGCCTGCGCCATGCCCCGCCCGATCCGCTTCAACGCCTTCAGCATGAATGCCGCCAGCCACCAGTCGCCTGGGCTGTGGCGCCACCCGCGCAACACCAGCGTGGCCTTCAACCGCCTGGACTACTGGACTGACCTGGCGCGCCTGCTCGAACGCGGGCTGTTCGACGCCTTGTTCATCGCCGATGTGCTGGGCATCTACGACGTCTACCAGGGCGGCCCGCAAGCCGCCCTGCGCGGCGGCGTGCAAGTGCCGGTCAACGACCCGCTGCTGCTGGTGCCGGCCATGGCCGGGGTAACCGAGCACCTGGGCTTTGGCGTGACCTTCTCGCTGACCTACGAACACCCCTACCCATTCGCCCGGCGCATGTCGACCCTCGACCACCTGAGCAATGGCCGGGTCGGCTGGAACATCGTCACCGGTTACCTGGACAGCGCCGCGCGCAACCTGGGCCTGGCCCGCCAGCTTGGCCACGACCAGCGCTACGACCTGGCCGAGGAGTACCTGGAGGTGCTGTACAAGCTCTGGGAAAAGAGCTGGGACGACGACGCCGTACAGCTGGAGCGCGACACTGGCCGCTACATCGAACCGAGCAAGGTGCACGCCATCAATCACGCCGGCGAGCATTTCCAGGTGCCCGGCATGCACCTGTGCCAGCCTTCGCCGCAACGCACCCCGGTGCTGTTCCAGGCCGGTGCCTCGGCGCGTGGCCAGCAGTTCGCCGCGCGGCATGCCGAGTGTGTGTTCATCAGCGGGCCGACGCCCACGGTGCTGCGCCGCTATGCCGACGGCATCCGGCAGGCCAGCGAAGTGGCCGGGCGTGGCCGAGACGAAGTGCTGATCTATGCCCAGGCGCTGCTGATCGTTGCCCCCACCCGTGAAGAGGCCCAGGCGCGCTTTGCCGAGTACCGCCGCTATGTCGACCTGGACGCCGCCCTCGCCCTGCTTTCGGGATGGACCGGCATCGACTTCGCCGGCCTCGACCCCGACACCCACATCGAGTACGTCGAGAACGACGCCGGCCGCGCCGCGTTGGCGGCCTTCACCACCGCCGACCCGAACCGACGCTGGACCGTGCGCGAGGCTGCGGAATTTGTCGGCCTCGGTGGCCGTGGCCCGGTATTGGTGGGCGACCCAGAGGGCATTGCCGACCAGCTGGAACACTGGCTCGACCAGACCGGCATCGACGGTTTCAACCTGACCTACGCCGTGCAGCCGGATGATCTGACACATGTCGTCGACCTGCTGGTGCCAGCGCTGCAACGTCGCGGCCGCTACCCGCTGGGGTACAGCGACGGCACCTTGCGGCACAAGCTGTTCGGCAAGGGCGACCGGCTACCCGAGGCTCACGCAGGCCAGCAGGTCCGCATTCAGTAAGCAAATACCGGGTATTTCAACATTTAATTTGTGGATGCCACGGACTGCCCCATATGCTGTCCGTACATCCCCTGCACGCACCGGCCGGTGTGGTCCAAGGCACGGGGAGAGAACAACAAGTCGAGACCGTCCATGTCGAATCACTCCTACTTCGCCCCCCACGGTGGGCACCCGGCTCAAACCGAGCTGCTGACTGACCGTGCCATGTTCACCGAAGCCTATGCTGTCATTCCCAAAGGCGTGATGCGCGACATCGTCACCAGCCACCTGCCGTTCTGGGACAAGATGCGCATGTGGGTCATCGCCCGCCCGCTGACCGGCTTTGCCGAAACCTTCTCCCAGTACATCGTCGAACTGGCCCCGGAAGGCGGCAGCGAGCGCCCTGAGCTGGACCCGAACGCAGAAGCCGTGGTGTTCATCGTCGAAGGCGAGCTGGACATCACCGTTGAAGGCAAACACCACACCCTGGTACCGGGCGGCTACGCCTTCCTGGCCCCGGGCGCCGAGTGGAGCCTGCGCAACAACAGCAAGTCCAACGTCACCTTCCACTGGCTGCGCAAGCACTACCAGAAGGTCGAGGGCCTGGACATCCCCGAGTCGTTCGTCACCCACCGCGACAACGCCACCGTCATCGAAATGCCGGGCACCGAAGGCCGCTGGAAAACCACCCGTTTCGTCGACATGGCCGACATGCGCCACGACATGCACGTCAACATCGTCACCTTCCAGCCGGGCGGCGTGATCCCGTTCGCTGAAACCCACGTGATGGAACACGGCCTGTACGTGCTCGAAGGCAAGGCGGTGTACCGCCTGAACCAGGACTGGGTCGAAGTGGAAGCCGGCGACTTCATGTGGCTGCGCGCCTTCTGCCCGCAAGCCTGCTACGCCGGCGGTCCAGGCAACTTCAGCTACCTGCTGTACAAGGACGTCAACCGCCACGTGCACCTGACGCTCAACCCGCAGCGCTGAGCCCAGGCTGCTTGAAGAAGCCCGCCATTCTGGCGGGCTTTTTGTTTGCCGCGCATACTGCAGGTTCCCCTGTTGCGCGGTAATTGCCATGAACCGCTGCCTGCTGCTTGCCGCCCTGCTGCTGTCCACCGGCGCCCTGGCCGACGATGGCTGGAGCCTGGCCTACGACCGCGAGGGCATTCGCGTCTACCTCAGCGGCGTGGCGGACTCCCCCTACCAGCAATTTCGCGGCGTCAGCACCATCAAAGCCAGCGTGCGCACCCTCGTCGACCTGCAGGAGAACCTGCGGGTAGCCTGCAAGTGGCTGTATGCCTGTGACCAGATGCGCCTGGTCGAGGTCGACGGCGACAGCACCTGGGTCTACCTGACCACCAACCTGCCCTGGCCGACATTGCCGCGCGACATCATCCTCAAGGTCACCACCGAGCGCCTGGACGACGGCACCCTGGTGCGCCACCTGAGCGCCGAGCCCGGCAAGCTGCCCGAAGAGCCAGGGCTGATCCGCGTGCAGCACCTGAGCGGTGAATGGGTGATGAAACCGCTGGGAGAGCGCGAAACCGAAGTGACCTACCAGCTCAAGGCAGACCCGGCCGGCGACGTGCCAGGCTGGCTGGCCAACCGCTTCGTGGTCGATGCGCCGGTGGTCACCTTGCGGACCTTGCGCGCCGTCGCCGAGCGCCAGCGCTGAGGCCTATCGCCCTCGCGATTTTTCTGCCACTGTCTGCGCGCAACGCGCAACAGCGCGTCGCGCCTTGCCAGGACGTCGCATGAAAACACAAGAAAACGGCAGCAAGCACAAAGGTTACCGGCGCATCATTCCTTCCATGACCGCCCTGCTCGAATTCGAGGCGGTGGCCCGTCACGGCAGCTTCACCCTGGCCGCCCAGGAGCTGGGCGTGACCCAGGCGGCGGTGAGCAAACAGGTTCGCCAGCTTGAGGAAAACATCGGTGCGCAGTTGTTCCAGCGCCTGCACCGCAGCATCCGCCTGACCAGCGAGGGGCAGGCCTTGTTCACGGTCGTTTCCGACTCGCTGCAGAAGATTGCCTCGGTGTTCGACCGCCTCAGCGAAGGGGGCGAGGAACAGGAGCTGGTGCTCAGCACCACGGCGACCTTCTCCCAGTTGCGGGTCATGCCGCGCCTGGGCAAGTTGCGCGTCGCCCTGCCCCAGGTGCGCCTGCGCCTGGCCACGCAGATGTTCACCGGCGACCTGCGCAACCACGATGTCGACCTGCTGGTGCGCTATGGCAACGGCCGCTGGGAAGATGGCAGTGCGGTGAAGCTGTTCGAGGAAGAGATCTTTCCGGTGTGCTCGCCGCAGTGGCTGGCGCGCCAGGCGCCGGTCGATTCGCTGGAGGCGCTGTACCGCACCGACCTGCTCGACGCCGACGCCACCACCGAAGGCTGGATGACCTGGCCAACCTGGTTCCGCGAGCTGGGGGAAAACCCGCCGAAACTGCGCTACAGCCTGCGCAGCCACCTCTACACCGACACCATCCAGGCCGCCCTGCAAGGACATGGCGTGGCCCTGGGCTGGGGGCGGATGCTCGATCACCTGCTGGCGAGCGGTGAATTGGTACGGCTGACCGACCTGGTGGTGCGCCCGCGCGAGGCGTACTACCTGGTGGTGCCGCACGGGCGCGACTTCACACCCACGGTACTGGGCCTGGTGGACTGGTTGCGCGATGCACTGCCGGTCGACTAGGGGTGTTCAGGCCGCCTCGCAGCAGCTGGAATCTCGCATAACTTAAAGTGATACGAAGTGGAAAATAAGGCGCGTTGACGCTTTTTCAGGCCGTTCTGATACTGCGAACACAGCATTCGTAATGTACTGACAAAGTGCCTGAGGAAAATAATGAACATTGCGCCTGTCACCCCAAGCCATCGTCAACTGATTGCCCTGCGTCAACCCGGTTTCGGCATGAACGGCCAGCTGTTCGGCCGCCAGGATGTGTTCGAAACCGACCTGCAGATCTTCTTCAACCAGCACTGGATCCTGGTCGGCGTCACCGCCGATATCGCCGAACCGGGCGATGTCTCGACCATCGACATCGGCAAGGCGTCGATCATCCTGGTGCGCGACGACGACGAACAGGTACGCGCCTACCGCAATGTCTGCCGCCACCGCGGCGCACGCCTGAAGGAAGCCGGCAAGTCCACCGTGGGCATGCTGGTCTGCCCCTACCACCAATGGACCTACGACCTGGACGGCAGCCTCAAGCACGCCGCCCACATGGGCAAGGACTTCGACCCCAAGTGCCGCAGCCTGAGCGCGGTGCATTGCAAAGTGGTGGGCACGCACATCTTCGTCTGCCTGGCGGACACGCCGCCGGCAGACATCAGCGTGCTGGAACAGACCCTGACGCCACGCTTCGCGCCCTATGACCTGACCAACAGCAAGATCGCCTACGAGGCGGAAATCATCGAGAACGGCAACTGGAAGCTGGTGATGGAGAACAACCGCGAGTGCTACCACTGCGCGGGCACCCACCCGGAGCTGACCGCCTCGTTCCTGCCGGAGGACTTCGGTTTCTGCACCGACAACATGGGCGAGGACTCGCTCAAGGCCCTGGACGAATACTTCCAGCGCAACGCCGACGCCCAGCGTGACTGGGAAAGCCAGGGCCACCTCTGTGCCGCCGTGGAGTACCTCGGCGAAGACGCCGTGACCCAGTTCCGCACCCAGAGGCTGGTGATCGCCGGCCGGGGCGAATCCCAGACCCTCAGCACCGAAGTGGCTTGCACCCGGCTGTTCGGCGAGCTGACCCGGCGCGACCTCGGCGACACCCATCTGTGGACGCACAACTCGTGGACCCATGTGATGAGCGACCACGCCGTCATCACCTACATCATCCCGCTGTCGCCAGACCGCACCCTGGTGCGCTCGAAGTGGCTGGTGCACAAGGATGCCGTGGAAGGTGTCGACTACGACCTGCAGCAGCTCACCGAGGTGTGGGTCGCCACCAACCAGCAGGATGCCAGCCTGGTCGGCATCACCCACAGCGGCACCCAGGACCCCGGTTACGCACCCGGCCCGTTCTCGGCCTTCACCGAGAGCTACGTCGACCAATTCTCCCGCTGGTATGCCGCGCGCCTCGCTGCGCATGGCGTCTGAGGTCGCGCCATGAGTACCTTCCAGAACATCCCCGGCCTGCGTGCCGACCAGCGCTTCGCCGACAGCGACCACTGGTGCGCCTTCGGTGCCCAGTGGGCCAGCGGCGACAGCCAGCGCATCGAGTGCCTGAGCGTGGTGGACGAAACCCACGACGTGAAGACGTTCACCTTCCTCTGCCCCGACTACCCGGCCCTGGCCTATGAACCCGGGCAGTTCCTCACCGTGTCGCCCGTGATCGACGGGCAGAGCGTGTCGCGCTGCTACACCCTGTCCTCGACGCCGACCCGGCCGTTCACCTTTTCCATCACGGTCAAGCGGGTGGCGGGCGGTGTGGTTTCCAACTGGCTGCACGACAACCTGCGCGCAGGCGGTGCGCTGGCGGCATCGGGCCCGGCCGGCATCTTCACCCCGGTGGCGGGTGCTGCGCGCAAGCTGTTGTACCTGTCTGCCGGTTCCGGCGTGACGCCGCTGATGGCCATGACCCGCGCCGCGGCCGACTTGCACGCTGACCTCGACATCGTCTTCGTGCACAGCGCGCGTACGCCAAAGGACATCATCTTCCGCAGCGAACTGGCGCGCCTGGAAGGCAGCATGGGCCAACTGCGCACGCTGTTCTTCTGCGAGAGCAAAGGCGACGAGGCGAACTGGAGCGGGCCGATCGGGCGTTTGTCGCACGAGGCGTTGCAGCGGCAGATCCCGGATTTCATGGAGCGCGAAGTCTTCACCTGCGGCCCCAAAGGCTACATGGACGCCGTGAAGACGCTGCTTGAGGGCGCCGGCTTCGACCTGGCGCGCTACCACCAGGAGAGCTTCGACATCAGTGCCGAAGCACCGCTATCGGCCCCCGCGCCGGGCAGCGACGCCGGCCAGACACAAGACACCTTCACCGTTCGGCTGGCGCGCTCGGGCAAGACCTTCACCATGAACGCCGAGCAAACGGTATTGGCTGCTGCAAAGAAAGCGGGCGCCATCGTGCCTTCGTCCTGCAGCCAGGGCGTCTGCGGCACCTGCAAGACGGCGGTGCTCGAAGGCAGCGTCGAGATGAAACACAACGGCGGCATCCGCCAGCGTGAAATCGACAAAGGCCTGCGCCTGCTGTGCTGCAGCCGCCCCACTTCCGATCTGCTGATCGACCTCTAGCACCTCCTGGCGGGCTAGCCCGCCAGGGATGCCCCTCGACTTTTCCGCGCATCACCGCACTACCTTGCGACGCTGAGTAGCAGCCCTACAAAAACAACAGTCCAGCTGTACCAGGAGACTTCATGACCCACCCGCTTCGCTCGATCGAAGATCTACCCCTGAACCGCTTCCACCGCCTGCTCACCTTGCGCTCCGCCGGCGGCTCGTTCGTCGACGGCTATGTGTTGAGCCTGATCGGCATCGCCCTGATGCCCATCAGCAACGCCTTGAGTCTGGACAGCTTCTGGGAAGGCATGATCGCCGCCTCGGCGCTGATCGGCATTTTCTTCGGCGGCTTGCTCGGCGGCTGGCTGACCCATGTGTTCGGCCGGCGGCGCATGTACTTCGTCGGTCCCGTGCTGTTCGTGCTCGCGTCGCTGGGCCAGTACTGGGTACAGGACGCAGCGACGCTGTTCCTGCTGCGGCTGGTGATCGGCGTGGCGGTCGGCATCGAATACCCGGTGGCCACTTCGATGATGGTCGAGTTCATGCCACGCAAGTACCGCGGCCCGCGCCTGGCGGCCTTCGTGATCATCTGGTTCGCGGGTGCGGCGCTGGCCTATGGGCTGGGCGAATTGCTGTTACGCCTGGGTGGGCCGGACGCCTGGCGCCTGGTACTGGCCAGTGCTGCGCTGTTCGGCGCCTTGTTGCTGCTGGTGCGCCTGGGTACTCCAGAATCGCCGCGCTGGCTGCTGAGCAAGGGGCGCCATGCCGAAGCCGAGCAAATCATCAAGGCCGTGTACGGCAACGACTATTCGCTCAAGGACCTGCCGGAAGAGCCGCGCACAAGCACGCTGTCGGCATGGAGCCTGGTGCGCGCCGGCTACGGGCGGCGCATGTTGTTCGTCGCGCTGTTCTGGAGCTGTTCGGTGATCCCGTTGTTTGCCGTGTACGCCTTTGCCCCAAAGGTGATGGACGCGCTCAACCTCAAGGGTGACATGGCCTCGCTCGGCTCACTGGTGATCACCTTGCTGTTCGTGATCGGCTGCGCGCTGGCCGCACACCTGATCAACGCGCTGGGCCGGCGCAACCTGCTGCTTGCCAGCTTCCTGTTCTCGGGGCTGGCACTGCTCGGCCTGGGGGCATTCCACGACAGCAATACTGCGCTGATCCTGCTGTTGTTCGGCCTCTACGCCGTGGCCATTGGCGGGGCGCAGGTGCTGGCGCTGGTCTATCCCAACGAGATCTTCCCGACCGAAATTCGTACCCAGGCGGTCGGCCTCGGTACTTCGCTGTCGCGCATTGGCGCAGCGCTGGGCACTTACCTGGTACCGATCTCGCTGCAGGACTACGGCATCGCTCCGACCCTGTATGCCGCGGCGGCCATCACCCTGCTGGGGTTGCTGGTGAGCTGGGCGATGGCGCCGGAAACCCGGTCGATGAACCTGCAGCAGGCAGCGGCGCTACCCTGAAACGCGAGTTACTGCACTACCCCACAGGCGACACGGGCACCACCACCGCCCAGCTTTTCGGGATGGTCGCTGTGATTGTCTGCCCCGGCATGCACCATCAAGGCATGCCCCTTGAAGTCGGCGACCTTCAGCCTGGGCGCCAGTACCGGGTAGCTGGCCTTGCCGTCAGCACCGACATACAGCGCTGGCAGGTCGCCGCGGTGGCCACTGTCGTCATACGGTCCCTTGTGCGCATTGCTTGAGCTGGGGTCCCAGTGGCCGCCTGCAGCGCCCGCGGGCACGGGCTTGCCGTTTTCTTCTGCTGGAGCGCAGGAAGGATTCTGGTGCAGGTGGAAGCCATGTACGCCGGGCGGCAGGTCCTTCAGGTCCGGCGTGAGCAAAGTACCGTACGGGTTCTGCTCGATGCTGATGGTACCGATCGACTTGCCTGGGCCGTCTGGCCCGGCGAGCTTGAGTTCCACCGTCTGCGCGGCCTGGGCGAAGCCGGCAGAGGCCAGCAAGGCAGTGAATAGCGCTGCTTTCATGTAGTTTCTCCATGGCGTGTGAAACACGGGCGTTGCTACCCGCGTAACAGCTGGGACTGCCCAGGCCGCCAGGCATTCCCTCCAGCCACAGACTGAAACACAATGCCGCATCGCCCGCTCAACCCCGGAGCCTGCCCGCGTGTCCCTCAAAGCCCTGCGCACCCTGGTGACCATCGCCCGCCACGGCACCTTCGCCCGTGCCGCGGACCTGCTCAGCCTGACCCCGTCGGCGGTGAGCCTGCACATCAAGACCCTGGAAGAGGAATTGCAGGTCGTGCTGTTCGACCGCAGCCGCCGCCAGGTGCTGCTGACCGAAGCCGGCCAGCTGGCCGTGGCACGCGCCGAGACCATCCTGGCGGCGTATGACGAACTGGCCGACGCCCTGGCCAGCGGCCCGAGCCTGCGTGGCTGCCTGCGGCTCGGGGCGATTCACACGGTACTCGCCCGCCGTCTGCCCAACGCGCTGGTGTGGATCAAGGCGCATCACCCGGATCTGCACATCAGCGTGGCCTCGGGGATGTCTGCGGAGTTGGCGCGGCGCGTGGAGGACGGTGAACTGGATGCGGCGATCACCACCGAGCCCGTCAGCCCCTATCCGCAGAACCTCGACTACACGCCGCTGTTCGAAGACCGCTTCTGGGCCATCGCCAGCCCTGAGCTCGCCGGCCAGAGCCTGCCACAGCTGTTGGCCAGCCAACCTTTTCTGCGCTTTGACAAGCGTGCGTGGGCCGGCCGGCAGATCGAGCAGGAACTGCGCCGACAGCACCTGCAGGTCAGCGAACAGATGGAACTGGACAGCCAGGAAGCGCTGGCGCGCATGGCGGTCATGGGGTTGGGGGTGGCGATCATTCCCATGTCTGACGACGATGTGCAGAGGCTGCCGCCCGCGACCTGCCTGCCCTTCGGCGAGCCGCAACTGACACGGCGGGTGGTGCTGCTGGAGCATGAAAAAAGCCAGCGACGGCATTTGAGTGCGGTGGTGAAGACAGCACTGCAGGTATGAGTGGCACCTCCTCCCTGGGGGAGCGGGCCTGCCCCGCGAAGAGGCCCGCCCAGACCACAGAGGTCGCGGGACTAGCCCGCTCCCACCCCGCACCCACCCCGCTCCCACAATGCAGCCAATATTGACAGTGCAGTTTTTCTCAACGGTGACTGCAGAAATGCGCGTTTTTAATGACCTGTCGGCCGCGCTAACCTGTGCCAGTACCCGACCACGGAACACCTGCCATGCTCCACCTGCTGCTGACCACCCTGGTGCCCATCATCCTGCTCATTGCCCTGGGCACCCTCTTGCGCATCCGTGGCTTTCTCGCCGAAAGCTTCTGGCCCGGTGCCGAACGCCTGAGCTACTACGTGCTGCTGCCATCGCTGTTCCTCCACGGCCTGGCCACCGCCAACCTCGATGGCGTACCGGTATTGGGCATGGTGGGTGTACTGATGCTCTCGACCCTGCTCGGTGCCGTGCTGCTGGTGCTCTACCAGGGCGCGGTGAACCACGACGGCGCCGACTTCACCTCGGTGTTCCAGGGCGGCGTGCGCTTCAACAACTACATCGGCGCCACCCTGGCCGCCGGCATCTACGGCAGTGCGGGGATTGCACTGGCGGCCGTTGCCAACGCGGCCATCGTGCCATTGGTCAACCTGCTCTGCGTGCTGGTGTTCGCGCGCTTCAGCGCCCGCCACAGCTCACCCGCCACGGTGCTGCGGGCGATTTTCGCCAACCCGCTGATCGTCGGCTGCGCCGGCGGGTTGCTGCTGCGGGTGACGGGTATGGGCCTGCCTGCGGGCCTCGAACCGACGGTAAAGGCCCTGGGCCAGGCTGCCCTGCCCCTGGGCCTGCTGTGCGTAGGCGCGGCCCTGGGCGGTGCCAGCCTCGGTCAGCAGGTGCGGCCACTGATGGCGGCATCGACGTTCAAGTTCCTGGTCATGCCACTGACCACCTGGGGCCTGTGCCGCCTGCTTGGCCTCGGTGGCCAGGCGGCGGTGGTGGCGGTGCTGTTCCAGGCGCTGCCAACAGCGTCCTCGTCCTATGTCATGGCGCGGCAGATGGGGGGCAACGCGCCGCTGATGGCCACCATCATCGCCTTGCAGACCGTGGCCGCCGCCGTAACCTTGCCCTTGGTATTAATGCTTACGCTGAAGTGATGGCGTTTGGCTAGACTGTGAGGCAACCCCCACTACGGAAGCTCGACCATGCGCTGCTCGTGGATGCTGATCGGATTGACCGCGGCCCTGCTCGCAGGCCCTCTGCAGGCCGTCGAGCCAGCCAAGGCCGCAGTGGCCGAAGACAAGGCCGAAAAGCTCGAAGAAAAAGTCGTCGAAGACGCGCCGCCGCCAAAAAAGGCCGAAACCCTGACACCCAGTGAAGTCAAGGTTGTCGACCCGGCAGGCCAGGCGCCCATGGATGACAGCATCACCTGCCTTGCCCGCACCATCTACTGGGAAGCCAAGGGCGCCGATGCCAAGGACATGAGTGCGGTCGCCAGCGTGGTGCTCAACCGCCTGGGCCATGAGGGCTTCCCGGACACCATCTGCGGGGTGGTCAAGCAAGGGGTCGAAAGCAAGTCCTGCCAGTTCTCCTGGTGGTGCGACGGGCGCTCCGACCAGGTCGAGGAAGCGCAGCGCTATGACATCGCCAAGGAGATCGCGCGCAAGGCGCTCAACCAGCAGCTCAAGGACTCGACCGGGGGCGCGTTGTACTTCCATGACCGCAACGTGCACCCCGACTGGGCCAAGACCTATCGCAAAACGGCCGAGACCCGGCATTTCCTGTTCTACAAGCCCAACCAGGCGTTGGCGCGCTGACCGATGAACACCCTGCTCATCAGAAGTCGATTGGGTCGGCATCCCGCGCGCGAGGGATATCAATCATTATCAATTGCGTATTGTTTCTAGCCGATATCAGGAATCATTCCCAAGAATTTCGCACTTTCTTGTCGACTTGTGGTCTACCCCCTCTTTTGCCGCCTGCAAGCCTTTGCCGGTGTTTACTTCGCGATGCACGATTCCGGGCCAAAAGCCCTGGGCTTGTGTAGGATGAGCAGCGCATACCAAGACGCTGCCAGTCACAGGGAGATCCACATGCGCGTCCTGTCATCCGTTGCCGCCTTGACGCTGGGCCTGGTCGTCACGACCGGGAGCCTGGCCGCCACCGGCGAAGAGGCGCAGCTGATCGAGTCGATCAATACCTACCGCAGCCAGGCCCAGCCCTGTGGCGGCGAGGCATCGCTGGAACTGCCACCGCTCAATAGCGACACCCGCCTGGCGCTGTCGCCGGAAGGCACCCGCGACCTGCAGCAGGCCATGACCCGCGCCGCCTACCCGATGGTCAACGTCCAGGCCATCAGTCTGTCCGGCCCGCGCGACGCCCGCGCCGCGATGCATGCCATCGAAGAGAGCTTCTGCCAGGTGGTGCTCGACCCGCAGTTCGTCGATATCGGCGTCAGCCAGGAAGGCCGCGACTGGCGCATCGTGCTGGCTCGCCCCTTGTTGAGCGGGCGCCTGGGTGATTGGCAGGCCGAGGGGCAGAAGCTGATGCAAGCCATCAATGTGGCGCGCAAGGAACCGCGTCAATGTGGTGGCCAGCCGTTCGCGGCGACATCGGCGCTGACCTGGAGCACCGCCCTCGCCGGCGTGGCGGCCGGCCATACGCGGGCGATGGCCAACCAGAATTTCTTCGACCACATCGACCGCGATGGCCGCACCCCGGGCGACCGCGCGGAGCTGGCCGGATACCTGTACCAGCAGATCGGCGAGAACATCGCCGCCGGGCGCGACAGTGCGCAGAAGGTGGTGGATGGCTGGCTGGCCAGCCCCGGGCATTGCGCCACGCTGATGAATCCGGATTTTCGCGAGATGGGCGCCGCCTATGCCGTGGACCCGAAGAGCGATGCCGGCATCTACTGGACGGGGTTGTTCGGCACGCCGCAGTAACCTCCAGGAGTGACCCTGTGGGAGCGGGCTTGTCCCGCGAACCAGGGCGAAGCCCTGGCCATGCAACTCTGTTGCCTGGGCCGGCCCTTTCGCGGGACAAGCCCGCTCCCACAGGTCCACGCCTCCACGCCCGCTGCATCACCCGCTCACGCAGCGCCATCGCGCAACGCCAGCGCCGTGCAACCAAAGCGTTGCCGCACGCATCTCCCCAGGTAACTGGCATCGCCCAACCCCACCTCATCGGCGATCTGCCCCAGGCTGTGGCTGGAATTGAGCAACCGCCAGCGCGCCTGCTGCAGGCGCATCTCCTGCCACCAGGCCTTGGCGCTCATGCCATGGCTGGCCTGGAACTGACGGTCCAGCTGCCGCCGGCTGATGCCCAGCTCGGCCGCCAGCTGCTCGATGGACAGCCGCGCCGCCATGTGGTGTCGCATCAGCGCCAGGGCGCGCTGCACCTGACGCCCTTGCCCTGCCCCGGCCTCCAGCGAACGCAGGGCATGGCGGCTGTCCCGATACTCGTCCACCAGCATGTCGGCCAGGCCTTTGAGCGCACGGGCGCGTCCACAGCCGTGTGACAGCAGTTCCACTGCAAGGTCGATGGCGGCTGTACCGCCGGCGCAGGTAATACGCCCCCTGTCGATGCAGTACAACTGTTCACGCAGTACCTCAAGGTGAGGGAAGCTGGCGCGGAACTCGGCTTCATGCCGCCAGTGCACCACCACCTTGTGCCCGTCCAGCAAGCCGCAGGCCGCCAGCAGAAACGCAGCATTGTCGATGCCGACCAGCTTCACACCAGCCCGCGTCGCGCGCTTGAGCAGGTTTTTGTAATGCGGCGCGAGGCGCGCCGTGGCCCCGGCGTTGCGGCCGCCGAACAGCACCAGGTAGTGGTAGTCCGCCAGCCGCTGCTGGGCGATGGCCTCGACCTGCAGCACCGCCCCGCTGCTCGACGCCACGGGCTCGCCGGTCAGGCTGCCCAGCGTCCAGGCGCAATAGCGTTGGCGGCTGTAGTCCTCATCGTCTGCACTGAATCGCAGCTTGTCGAGAAAGGCGCCAAAGGGCAGCAGGGCGAATTCCGGCAGTGGCAGGATCAGCAAACGGATATCAGGGGGCATGGCCAAATGTCCAGATAGCACCATAGGATGTCCAGATAATACCCTTGGCATTCCGGGCCGTCCCTTAAACTGGCCGCCTTCGCACACACAAGGCATTTTCCATGGCACTGGATACCTGGCTCATCTACCTGCTGGCGAGCATCGGCCTGTCGCTCACCCCCGGCCCCAACAGCTTGCTGGCCCTGACCCACGGCGCGCTGTACGGCGCGCGACGGACCTTGTTCACGATCGTTGGTGGGGTGTTCGGTTTCAGTGCATTGATCGCCTTGGCCATGTTTGGCCTCACAGCCCTGCTGCAGACATCGGCATCGGTGCTGACCGTGCTGAAGTGGGTAGGCGGGGCCTACCTGGTATGGCTGGGCATCCAACTCTGGCGCAGCCCCGCACTGCACCTGGAAGTGAATGCGCGGGCCGCACGCTTGAGCAACGCCGGCATGTTCCGCCAGGGCCTGCTGTCGGCCATGGCCAACCCCAAAGTGCTGCTGTTCTATGGAGCGTTCCTGCCGCAGTTCATCGACCCGCAGCGCGGATTGTTCCTGCAGTTCGTGATCATGGCTGCCACGTTTGCCAGCGTGGAGTTCGTAGTCGAATACCTGCTGGCGCGCCTGGCGTTTCGTATCAAGCCCTGGTTGGCCAAGGGCGGCAAGGGTTTCAATCGC
Source organism: Pseudomonas sp. GM84 (assembly GCF_000282535.1). Lineage (GTDB taxonomy): Bacteria > Pseudomonadota > Gammaproteobacteria > Pseudomonadales > Pseudomonadaceae > Aquipseudomonas. Next base: position 36,627 of record NZ_AKJC01000126.1, read on the forward strand.
TGCTGCGGGAGCTTGTTTGCCTTGATCGGCGTGGCCTTGCCGCTCGGCCGATAGGTCCAGCGGCACCGCCGCTTGGCCAAAAGTTTGTCCAGATGTGCCCTTTTGCTTTAAGTCTCAGAGAATTCCTACATCCCGAATGGGCGGTCAAGAAGCGCGCCGCCTTTCGATGAAGTCCATAGTGAATTACCTCCCCAAGAGCGAGATTTTCCTATGACACCCACCAACGTGCTGACCCCTCTCCCCCCTTGTGACCCTGCCACGCCAGAGTGGGTCGACGACCTGCTCAAACGCCCTGGCCTGCGCATCGAGCGCATCGTTTCCAGTGGCCAGTGCAGCCCGCCTGGCTTCTGGTACGACCAGCCCGAAGGCGAATGGATCTTGCTGCTGAGCGGCAGTGCCGGACTGCGCCTGGAGCATGAAGCCCACACCCGGTTGCTGGCACCCGGTGATTGCCTGGACATCCCGGCGCACTGTCGACATCGCGTGGAATGGACCGCCCAAGGCACCCATACCGTCTGGCTGGCCGTGTTCTACGACAGCACAACGCCCTGGCCTGCCAACTGACCTGATCGCCCCAATTCATCCTTTCTAAATGCCTGCGCGGCCTGTGGCCGTGGCGCAGTGCCCCCGCTCGCCTGTGAAAAATCACTCACAGCTCGGCTTCACTCTCCAACGCTGGACGTTCAAACATGCATGACCTCACGACCGACCGCAGTATCCGCAGTGCCCTGCGCAGCACCGCCTTCGGCCTAGGTGCCGCTTCCCTGTGTGGCAATGCCTTCGCTGCGCAACCCTTGATCGAGCTGGAGGAAACGGATGTCACGGCGCCAGCCGCGATCAGCCCACGTACCGAACGCTCGGCGTCGATCAAACAGAGTGCCCCGTTGCTCGATACCCCACAGACCATCACCGTGGTCCCTGCACCTGTGCTCGCCCAGCAACAGGCGCTGGGCTTGCGTCAGGTGCTGTCGAATGTTTCCGGTATCACCTTCAACGCCGGTGAGGGCGGTGGCGGCTCCGGCGACAGCATCAACATTCGCGGCTTCTCGGCCAGCAACAATATCCAGGTCGACGGCCTGCGCGACAGCGCCCAGACCACGCGTTCCGACACCTTCAACACCGAACAGGTCGAGGTCATCAAAGGCCCCAGTTCAGTGTTCGGCGGGGCCGGCACCACCGGTGGCACCATCAACCTGATCAGCAAGCAGCCCGAGCAGCAGGCTTTCACCCACCTGGGCGGCAGCCTGGGCAGCGCCGGCTATCAACGCCTGACCCTGGACAGCAACCAGCCACTGAACGATGTCGGCCAGGGTAGCGCCGTGCGTATCAACCTGATGGCGCACAGCAACGAAGTGCCCGGTCGCCCCGGCATCGACCAGAAACGCTGGGGGATTGCCCCGGCCCTGCAACTCGGCCTCGGCGACGCCACCTGGCTGACCCTGAGCGCCGTGCATCAGCGCGATGACAACCTGCCGGACTACGGTGTGCCGGCGCTGGATGGCAAGCGCCTGGCAGGTGTCGAGCGCAAGCAATACTTCGGCTGGAAAAACCTCGACAAGGAACACATCGAACAGAACCAGCTCACGCTCAAGCTGGAGCATGACTTCAATGAGCGATTGCGACTGCAGCAACTGGCCCGCTATGGGCAGCTCAGGCGTGACACGGTGGTGTCCGCCTCCCACGTCAACACCGAGGGCTTGCCGCCTGGGCGTTACCGCCCGGCCGGGCCACAAGGGTACGGCCGCGACGCCACCACGCAGATGTGGATCAGCCAGACCAGCCTGCTAGGCCACGACCAGCTCTTGGGCATGGGTCACGACTGGGTAATCGGCGTTGAGCTGTCCCGCGAAACGCTGGACCTGAAAACCTACGATCACGGCCTCGGCACCACGCGCTACCCCGCCAACGGTTACGACCTGGGGAACCCACCCGGTTACTGGAACGGCCCCGTGGAAAAGGCTGTCACGGGGTACAGCGAAACCGCGCTGGACAACCAGGCCATCTACCTGTTCGACACCGTGGCCCTGAGTGAACGCTGGGACCTGCACCTTGGCCTGCGCCATGACCGGTTCGCCGGCAGCGCCAAAGGCTATTCACCGGCCCACGTACGCACCTCGGCGTTCAATTCCGTCGACACCCCCGTGAGCAGCCGCGCGGGGCTGGTCTACAAGCCAACCGAACACGGCCGCGTATACCTTGCCTGGGGCAACTCCTACAACCCGTCGGCCGAATCTCTGGCCGGTAACGCCCGGGGCCTGACCGCAGCAACCGAAGGGCTTGCTCCGGAACGAAACCAGACCTGGGAGCTCGGCAGCAAGTGGGCGTTGCTCGACCAACAATTGGAGCTCGATGCAGCGCTGTTCCATATCGTCAAGAGCAACGCCCGCGAGACGCTGGCTGACGGCTCCACCCAGCTGTCCGGCAAACAACGTGTACAAGGCCTGGAACTTGGCCTCACGGGCCATCTGAGCGAACGCTGGACGGTATTCGCCAACTACACCTTCCTCGACAGTGAGACGCTCAAGGCGGCCGCAGGCGGCAACAGTTTCGCCAGCAAGGGGCATGCGCTGGCCAACACCCCGCCCCGTTCGATGAACCTGTGGACCACCTACCGGCTCACCCCTGCCTGGACCTTCGGCTATGGCGCCCGGTATATCAGCGAACGCAATGTCACTTCCAGTACCACCGCCAAACTCGATGCCTATTGGCTGCACAACGCCATGCTCGGTTATCAGGTGAACCGGCAACTTGACCTGCAGTTGAACGTCAACAACCTGTTTGACAAGGCCTACGTGGAACGGGTGCGCCAGCAAAACGGCAACGCCGCGCGCTCCTCGGCCATCGAGTATGGCGCCGACAGGGCAGCAATCCTCACCGCGAACTATCAGTTCTAGGCAAAAAAGGGCCTGCCTGGGGCAGGCCTTCATGCCTAATACAAAAGTCTGGCCCCTCCTCAAGCGGCTAATCAAAGGTCCTGTTTTCTGCAATATTCAACGCATGTTCTAGACTTTTCGCGACAAGCCTGCGAGTTCAGCCCTGCGACAATCAGCCTCACAAGATTATGTACTAACTTGTTAATTAGCTTGCTAAGGGCTTAAACTGCGCGCATTCCACCTGCTGAGATCCCTGGCATGAACGAAACACCGCGCGCCTCTGGCGCCACAAAACTCATTCTGGTCGGCCTGGGCGTGATCATCGCCCTGCTCGGCCTTCTCCTGGCTGCTGGCGGCGTCAAGCTGGCCGGCCTGGGCGGTTCCTGGTACTTCCTGATCGGCGGCCTGGCCATGGCCATCGCCGGTGTCCTCATCGCCCGCCGCAAGCGGGCCGGTGCCTGGCTGTACGCTGCATTCCTGGTCGGTACCGCGCTGTGGGCGCTGATCGACACCGGCCTGGTGTTCTGGCCACTGTTCTCGCGCCTGTTCATGTTCGCTGCGATCGGCATGGTGGTGGCGGCGGTCTATCCGCTGCTGGTGCGCGCCAATGGCGGCAGCACCGGCCGTGGTGCCTACGGCATCGCTGGCGTGCTGGCCGTGATGCTGGTGATCGCTGCCGGCAACATGTTCGTCGCCCACCCAAGCGTCGCGCCCACCGGTAAAGGCCCGGGCATGACCCCGGTCGAAGCCGGCAAGGGTCAGAAAGACTGGGCCCACTACGGCAACACCGAAGGTGGCAGCCGCTTTGCCGCACTGGACCAGATCAACCGCGACAACGTCGACAAGCTGAAAGTGGCCTGGACCTACCACACCGGTGACGTGGCGATCAGCGACGGCAACGGTGCCGAAGACCAGCTGACCCCGCTGCAGGTCGGCAACAAGGTGTTCATCTGCACCCCGCACAACAACCTGATCGCCCTCGACGCCGACACCGGCAAAGAGCTGTGGAAGAACGCGATCAACGCCCAGTCCAAGGTCTGGCAGCGTTGCCGTGGCATGGCCTACTTCGACGCCACGGCCGCCATCGCCCAGCCGACCCAGCCGAACAGCTCGCCGATCACCGTCGCCAGCGTCGCGGCCGGTGCCAACTGCCAGCGTCGCCTGCTGACCAACACCATCGACGGTCGCCTGATCGCAGTCGATGCCGACACCGGCGAGTTCTGCCAGGGCTTCGGCAACAACGGCCAGGTCAACCTGATGGCCGGCCTGGGTAACGTGCCGGACTCCTACTACCAGCTGTCGTCCGCGCCGCTGATGGCCGGGACCACCGTGGTGGTCGGCGGCCGTGTCGCCGACAACGTCCAGACCGACATGCCTGGCGGCGTGATCCGTGGCTTCGACGTGATCACCGGTGAAATGCGCTGGGCCTTCGACCCGGGCAACCCGGAAGATCGCAACGCGCCTGCCGAAGGCAGCAGCTACGTGCGCAGCACCCCGAACAGCTGGGCGCCGATGTCCTACGACCCGGCGATGAACACCGTATTCCTGCCGATGGGCTCGTCGTCCACCGACATCTACGGCGTCGAACGCAGCAAGCTGGACCACACCTACGGCGCTTCGGTACTGGCCCTGGACGCCACCACCGGCAACGAAAAGTGGGTGTTCCAGACCGTGCACAACGACCTCTGGGACTTCGACCTGCCGATGCAGCCGAGCCTGATCGACTTCACCAAGGACGACGGCCAGTCGGTCCCTGCGGTGGTGATCGGCACCAAGGCCGGGCAGATCTACGTGCTCGACCGCGCCACCGGCAAGCCGCTGACCCAGGTCGACGAAGTACCGGTCAAGCCCAGCAACATCCCCAACGAGCCCTACTCCCCGACCCAGCCCAAATCGGTGGGCATGCCGCAGATCGGCGCGCAGACCCTGACCGAATCGGACATGTGGGGCGCCACCCCGTATGACCAGCTGCTGTGCCGCATCGACTTCAAGAAGATGCGCTACGACGGCCTGTACACCGCGCCAGGCACCGACCTGTCGCTGAGCTTCCCGGGCTCGTTGGGTGGCATGAACTGGGGCAGCATTTCCACTGACCCGGTGCATGGTTTCATCTTCGTCAACGACATGCGCCTGGGCCTGTGGATCCAGATGATCCCGTCGCAGAACAAGGGCTCGGCCGCCTCCGGTGGCGAAGCGTTGAACACCGGCATGGGCGCCGTACCGCTCAAGGGCACCCCGTATGCGGTGAACAAGAACCGCTTCCTGTCGGTCGCCGGCATCCCGTGCCAGGCGCCGCCGTTCGGCACCCTGACCGCCATCGACATGAAGACCCGCCAGGTCGCCTGGCAGGTGCCAGTGGGTACCGTGGAAGACACCGGCCCCCTCGGTATCCGCATGCACCTGCCGATCAAGATCGGCCTGCCGACCCTCGGCGGCACCCTGTCGACCCAAGGCGGCCTGGTGTTCATCGCCGGCACCCAGGACTTCTACCTGCGCGCCTACGACAGCAGCAACGGCAACGAAGTCTGGAAAGCCCGTCTGCCAGTGGGTAGCCAGGGTGGCCCGATGACCTACGTTTCGCCGAAGACCGGCAAGCAGTATGTGGTCATCACCGCCGGCGGCGCCCGTCAGTCGACTGACCGTGGCGACTATGTAATGGCCTACGCCCTGCCTTG
>NZ_AKJC01000127.1 GCF_000282535.1 Pseudomonas sp. GM84
TTGCCGGCGATTGGGCCGCAGCGCGGCCCCTGTTACTTGAAAGAGGTTACCCCGTGCACACCACCGACGTGATCATCCTCGGCGCCGGCGCCGCCGGCCTGATGTGCGCCCAGCTCAGCGCCCGCCGTGGCCGCCGGGTGCTGCTGCTCGACCACGCCAACAAGCCAGGCAAGAAGATCCTCATGTCTGGCGGCGGTCGCTGCAACTTCACCAACATGTACACCGAGCCGGCCAACTTCCTGTCGCAGAACGCACACTTCTGCAAATCGGCCCTGGCCCGCTACACCCAGTGGGACTTCATCGAGCTGGTGGCCAAGCACGGCGTACCCTACCACGAGAAGAAACTCGGCCAGCTGTTCTGCGACAACAAGGCCAGTGACATCCTCAACATGCTCTTGGCCGAATGCGACGACGCCGGTGTCGACCTGCGCATGGAAACCAGCATCCAGCACATCGAGAAGACCGAAAACGGCTACCTGCTGCAGACCAGTGCCGGCCAGTTCGCCTGCCAGTCGCTGGTGATCGCCACCGGCGGCCTGTCGATCCCGACCCTGGGCGCGACCGGTTTCGGTTACCAGGTGGCGCGCCAATTCGGCCATACCCTGCTGCCGACCCGCGCCGGCCTGGTGCCCTTTACCATCACCGAGCCCCAACTCAAGGCACTGTGCACCGAGCTGTCGGGCACTTCGCTCGATTGCACGGCCAGTTGCAACGGCACCAGCTTCCGCGAAAACCTGCTGTTCACCCACCGGGGCCTGAGCGGTCCGGCGATCCTGCAGATCTCGTCGTTCTGGGAGGCTGGCGACACCGTCGAAATCAACCTGCTGCCCGACCGTGATGCGCTGACCTGGCTGCAACAGCAACAGACCGAGCGCGCCAATGCCGAGCTCAAGACCGTGTTGGGCGAGGTCTTCACCCGCAAGCTGGCCAACCTTCTGGCCGAGCAGTGGTTCGAGTCCAAGCCGATGAAGCAGTACACCCCGGCGGAGCTGGCGCAGATCGCCGACAAGCTGGCGGCCTGGCAGGTGGTGCCGGCCGGCACCGAGGGCTATCGCACCGCCGAAGTGACCCTGGGCGGCGTCGATACCCGCGAAGTGTCCTCCAAGACCATGGAATCGCTGAAGACCCCTGGGCTGTACTTCATCGGCGAAGTGCTGGATGTCACCGGCCACCTGGGCGGCTTCAATTTCCAGTGGGCCTGGGCATCGGCCAACGCTGCGGCGCAGTTCGTGTAGAGTAGAATCCATTCAGCACGGAACGCTTCTTGCTGGTCCGTGCGGCAATGCATTCATTCGATCACTGCCCAAGGCCATCATGTCATCGAGCTCGTTCCGTCAGTCACTGCGTCGCCTGTGGGGCCAAGACAAGTTCAGCTACAGCATCCGGGTCACGATTGCCCTCACCGGCAGTCTGGCCTTGTGCTGGTACCAGAACGAGATGGGCCTGCTGATTCCGCTGTTCCTGGGCATCATCGCCAGCGCCCTGGCCGAGACCGACGACAGTTGGCAGGGCCGCCTCAGCGCCCTGGCCGTGACGCTGGTGTGCTTTGCCATTGCCGCGCTGGCCGTCGAGCTGCTGTTCCCCTACCCCTGGGTCTTCGCCATCGCGCTGGCCCTGGCGGCGTTCGGCCTGACCATGCTCGGCGCCTTGGGCGAGCGTTATGGGGCGATCGCCTCGGCAACGCTGATCACGGCGGTGTACACCATGATCGGTGTCGACCAGCGCGGCGGCCAGGTGACCGACTTCTGGCACGAACCGATGCTGCTGGTGGCTGGCGCCGCGTGGTATGGCCTGTTGTCGGTGCTCTGGCAGGCGCTGTTCTCCAACCAGCCGGTGCAGCAGAGCCTGGCCAAGCTGTTCTTCGAACTGGGCCGCTACCTCAAGCTCAAGGCCAACCTCTTCGAACCCATCCGCAACCATGACCTGGAAGCCCGGCGCCTGGAGCTGGCCCAGCAGAACGGGAAAGTGGTCGCCGCACTCAACGCGGCCAAGGAAATCATCCTGCACCGGGTCGGCAACAGCCAGCCCAACTCCAAGGTCAGCCGTTACCTGAAACTGTACTTCCTGGCCCAGGACATCCATGAGCGCGTCAGTGCCTCGCACTACCCCTACAATGCCCTGGCTGAAGCGTTCTTCCACAGCGACGTGATGTTCCGCTGCCAGCGCCTGCTGCGCCATCAGGGCTCGGCCTGCCAGGACCTGGCGCGCTCGATCCGCCTGCGCCAGCCGTTCGTCCTGGACAGCCGGTTCGCCGACACCCTGGAAGACCTCAACGCCTCTCTGGAACACCTGCGCAACCAGAACAACCCCGCCTGGCGCGGCCTGCTGCGCTCGCTGCGCGCACTGGCTGCCAACCTGGCCACCCTCGACCGCCTGCTGGGCGCCGCCAGCAACCCGGACAGCCTGGCCGATGCCAGCGACAGCAGCCTGCTCGACCGCTCGCCGCACAACCTCAAGGACGTCTGGAGCCGCCTGCGCACCCAACTGACACCGACGTCCCTGCTGTTCCGCCATGCCTTGCGCCTGCCGCTGGCACTGTCGATCGGCTATGGCATGGTGCATCTGATTCACCCGACCCAAGGCTACTGGATCATCCTCACCACGCTGTTCGTCTGCCAGCCCAACTATGGCGCCACCCGGCGCAAGCTGGTGCAGCGGGTGTTCGGCACGGCGATCGGCCTGACCGTCGGCTGGGCACTGTTCGACCTGTTCCCCAATCCGCTCATCCAGTCGTTGTTCGCCGTGGTCGCGGGCGTGGTGTTCTTCGTCAACCGCACAACCCGTTACACCCTGGCCACGGCGGCGATCACGCTGATGGTGCTGTTCTGCTTCAACCAGATCGGCGATGGCTATGGCCTGTTCCTGCCGCGGCTGTTCGATACCCTGGTGGGGAGCCTGATCGCCATTCTTGCGGTGTTCCTGTTCCTCCCCGACTGGCAGGGCCGACGCCTGAACAAGGCACTGGCCAACACCCTGACCTGCGCCAGCGTGTACCTGCGCCAGATCATGCAGCAGTACGCCCACGGCAAGCGCGACGACCTCGCCTACCGCCTGGCCCGGCGCAACGCCCACAACGCGGACGCCGCGCTGTCCACCACGCTGGCCAACATGCTCATGGAGCCGGGGCATTTCCGTAAGGAGGCCGATGTGGGCTTTCGCTTCCTGGTGCTGTCGCATACGTTGCTCAGCTACCTCTCCGGGCTGGGCGCGCACCGTGACAGTGCCTTGCCGGCCGAGGTCCAGGAACACTTGATCGAGGGGGCCGGGCAAAGCCTGGCCAACAGCCTGGATGAAATCGCCAACGGCCTGGCGGCGCGGTTGCCGGTAGCGATACACAGCGATGCCGAGGAAGCCCTGGCCAATGCGCTGGAGCAGATGCCGGATGAGGTGGATGAGCATCAGCGGCTGGTGCAGACGCAGCTGGCCTTGATCTGCCGGCAGCTGGGGCCGCTGAGAACCTTGGCGGCACACTTGATCAAAGAAGGGGCAGCGGCCTGAGTGGGTTGTGCCTGTACTGGCCCTATCGCCGGCAAGCCGGCTCCCACAAGGACCGCAAGTGCAATCCCTGTGGGAGCCGGCTTGCCGGCGATAGGGCCCGCACAGGCGCCCCCTCGTCGCCGACCGGCATATTTGCGATGATCGACGATCTTTTTCAGGAGCCACCCACCATGTCCATCGACTGGATCTGCAAGCACCACACTGACCTGAGCAAGGATCAGCTCTACGCCATCCTGCAATTGCGCACCGAAGTGTTCGTGGTCGAGCAGCGCTGCGCCTACCAGGACGTCGATGGCCAAGACCTGGCGGGCGACACCCTGCACCTGATGGGCTGGCAGGATGACAAGCTGATGGCCTATCTGCGTGTGCTCGATCCGCAATCACAGGGTGGCGATGTGGTCATTGGCCGTGTGGTGACTGCACCGCAGGCGCGCGGGCTGAAGCTGGGCCACCCGCTGCTGCTCAAGGGCCTGGAAGCGGCTGCGCACTGCTGGCCGGGGATGCCGGTGTACCTGTCGGCGCAGGCGCACCTGCAAGGCTTCTATGGCCAGCACGGCTTCGAAGTGGTGGGCGAGCAATACCTGGAAGACGACATCCCCCACATCGGCATGCGCAAGGTCTGAGCTTGCGCCCCGTGGCTCACGGGTAATCAAGCACCTCTCGCATCTGGCGCAGGTGCCGGGTGATCCACTGCTTGTCGATCGCCCCCCAGTCATGGATGCGGTAATGCCCGGCATGATTGCGCGCGCCTTCCTGCTGCTCGAATTCGCAGACGATATCCAGGTCGGCCAGCGCGGCGATGGTGTCCTGCGCCGTGCGCCGCGGCATGCCGGTGGCCTCCATCAAGGCCGGTACGCTGGTGGCGGTCTGGCTGTCGATGAGCCAGGCCACGTACAGGCGACGATAGAAGCTGCTCTTGGTCTTGCTCACTTCCATGCTGCGTGATCCTTACAGGTTGCCTGGCAGTTCCCGGTAGGTCAGGTAGACGCGCAGGTCGAATTCCAGTTGGTGGTAGTCCGGTTCCATGTGCTGGCACAGCTGGTAGAACGCCTTGCTGTGGTCACGCTCGCGCAGGTGCGCCAACTCATGCACCACGATCATGCGCAGAAACGCCGGCGCCGCCTCCTTGAACAGCGAGGCGATACGGATTTCCTTCTTGGCCTTGAGGTTGCCGCCCTGCACCCTCGACACCGCCGTATTGAGGCCCAATGCGCGGTGGGTGAGGTCCAGGCGGTTGTCGAACAGCACCTTGTCCAGGCTTGGCGCGGTACGCAGGTACTGCTGGCGCATCTCCTGGGCATAGGTGTACAGCGCCTTGTCGCTTTGCACGTCATGGCGGCCCGGGTAGCGACGCTGCAGGTACTCGCCCAGGCGGTCGCTGTCGATCATTTGCTGCACCTGCTGCTGCAGGTGCGGCGGGTAGGCTTGCAAGTAGCGTAATACGGTCATGGCACGACTTTCGGCGTAACGAAAGGCGATTCTAGCCAATCAGGGCCGTGGCCAGGAAAAAATTGACGGGAAGCCGCTGGCATCGGCCGCCGTCATCGGGTGAGCGACCAGGAACCCTTGCACGTAGGCACAGCCATTGGCTTTCAGCCAGGCCGCCTGGGCCGGCGTTTCCACACCTTCGGCGATGACCGTGATGCGGTAATCCGCACACAGGCCGACGACGCTGCGCACCAGCGCCGCGTCCTGGGTCGAATCCGGCAGGCGCGCCACCAGGTGCCTGTCGAGTTTCAAGGTATCTATCGGCAGGTCACGCACCATGCGCAGCGAGCAGTCGCCAGAACCAAAGTCGTCCAGCGCGACCCGCACACCCAGTTCGCGCACGCGCTGTATCTGCTTGATCGCCGTGTCGAGGTTGGACATCAGCGAGGTCTCGGCGATCTCCACCTCCAGCTGCGCCGGGTTCAGCCGGTATTCCTGGATCACCCGCTGCAGCTCATCGGCCAGGCTGGGCATGGCGAACTGCGCCCGGCTCAGGCTGATCCCCAGCACCAGGTCCGGGCCGAAGCGCTCATCCCAGGCCAGCCGCTGGGCCGCGCCCTGGCGATAGATCCAGCTGGCCAGACGGTTGATCAGCCGGGCTTCTTCCAGCAATGGAATGAACAGGCCCGGCGGCACGTCGCCGACGCTGGGATGCTGCCAGCGGAGCAAGGCCTCGAAGCCGCGCAAATGGCCATCGGTGAAGCTGACCTGGGGCTGGTACACCAGGCTGAAGTCGTGCGCCTCGACAGCGGCGCGAACACTGTTTTCAAGCATCAACCGCGAACGCGCCCGGCCATTGAGCTCCTGGTCGTAGAAGCGGTACTGCTGGCGCCCTGCCTGTTTGGCCGCATACATGGCGGCATCGGCCGACCGCAGCAGGCCTTCGACAGTGGCCCCGCAGTCCGGATAGGTGGCGATACCGATGCTCACCCCCAGGCTCACGTCCAAGCCCTCCAACTGCTGCTGGATGGAGACGCGTTCCAGCAGCTGTTCGGCATACCGCCCGGCCTGCTCGGGATAAGGCAGGCTATCGAACAGCGCGGTGAACTCGTCACCGCCCATGCGCGCCAACAGCGCCTCGCTGCCCAGGCAGTCCTTGAACTGCTCGGCGACCCAGCGCAGTACCCGGTCGCCGGCCTCGTGCCCCAACGAATCGTTGATCCGCTTGAAGCCATCCAGGTCCATGTACATCAAGGCCCGCGCCTTGTCGGGGCGGTCATTGCGCAGCAGCACGCCTTCGGCAGCCTGGTAGAAGCCACGGCGGTTCAGCAGCCCGGTGAGGGGATCGGTGACTGCCTGGTGTTCGAGCTGCTGGTGCAGGTTGCGCACCACCGACATGTCGAGCACCGTCACCACCATCGCCTGCTGATCGGCAGGCAGCGGTGCACAGGACAGCGCCACCGGCACCAGGTGTCCGCCCACCGTGCGCAAATGGGCATCGTGAACGCGGAAAATGCGCCTTGCCAGGTAGGCTTGATGGAAGTCGCAGTCATGCCACAGGGTGGCATTGGGCAATTGCACCAGGTCCAGCAGGTGCGCGCCCTGAAGCTGCTCCACCGGCGCCTGCAGCAAATGCGAAATCGCCGGGTTGGCGAAGCTGATGGTGCCCGAGGCATCGACTACCAGAATGCCCTCGGCGGCATTCTCCAGGATGGATGCATTGAACGCCCGGGCGTCCTCCAGTTCGCGGGTCAGGCGCTGCAGCATGCGGCGGTTGCGCTGCTGGTCCAGCTGCGCCTGTACCTTGGGCTTGAGAATCTGCGGGTCGAACGGTTTGAACAGGTAATCCACCGCGCCACTGGCATAGCCTTTGAGCACGGCGGCATCGGACTGTTCGTTGGCAGTAAGGAAGATGATCGGGGTGAGCCGGGTACGCTGGCTGCCACGCATCAGTCGGGCAACTTCGAAGCCGTCCATTTCCGGCATCTGCACGTCCAGCAGCACCAGGTCGACATCGTGTTCGAGCAACGCACTCAGGGCTTCCGTCCCTGAGCTTGCCGTCAGCACCAGCCAATCCTTGCGGGCCAGGAGCGCTCGCATGCTGATGAGATTTTCCGGGTAATCGTCTACCACCAGAAGTACGGAGTTGCTCTCCAGTGGTTGGGGGTAAGCGCCATCCATGCTGCTTCTCTTGTCTGACCGACGTCAACGAACGATTGGATCCGATTAATACTCTAGACACGAGGTTACAACAAACAATGCAATCAGAACGCTATCAGTGAATAAATCAAAGGGTAGTCGACTAACGGTCACTTGCCGTTCATTCAGGCATAAAAAAACCCGCATTTCTGCGGGTTTTTCGTCAGCACAAAGGATCAGTTGACCTTGGCGGCCAGCTCACCCTTCAGGTAACGCTGGAACATGCCTTCCAGGGAGATCGGCTTGATCTTGGAGGCATTACCGGCGGTACCGAAGGCTTCGTAACGGGCGATGCACACGTCACGCATGGCTTTGACGGTTTCACCGAAGAACTTGCGCGGGTCGAACTCGCTCGGGTTCTGCGCCATCAGACGACGCATGGCACCGGTAGAGGCCAGACGCAGGTCGGTGTCGATGTTGACCTTGCGCACGCCGTGCTTGATGCCTTCGACGATCTCTTCGACCGGCACGCCGTAGGTCTCTTTGATGTCGCCGCCGTACTGGTTGATGATCGCCAGCCACTCTTGCGGTACCGAGGAAGAACCGTGCATCACCAGGTGGGTGTTAGGGATGCGCTTGTGGATTTCCTTGATGCGATCGATTGCCAGCACGTCACCGGTAGGCGGCTTGGTGAACTTGTAGGCACCGTGGCTGGTGCCGATGGCGATGGCCAGGGCATCGACCTGGGTCTTCTTGACGAAGTCGGCGGCCTCTTCCGGGTCGGTCAGCATCTGGCTGTGGTCCAGCACGCCTTCGGCGCCGATACCGTCTTCTTCACCGGCCATGCCGGTTTCCAGCGAACCCAGGCAACCCAGCTCGCCTTCTACCGAAACGCCGCAAGCGTGCGCCATGGCAACGGTCTGCTGGGTAACACGGACGTTGTACTCGTAGTCGGTCGGCGTCTTGCCGTCTTCGCCCAGCGAGCCGTCCATCATGACCGAGCTGAAGCCCAGCTGGATCGAGCGCTGGCAGACGTCAGGGCTGGTGCCGTGGTCCTGGTGCATGCACACCGGGATGTGCGGGAATTCTTCGATCGCTGCCAGGATCAGGTGGCGCAGGAACGGAGCACCGGCGTATTTGCGAGCACCGGCCGAAGCCTGGACGATAACCGGAGAGTCGGTCTTGTCGGCCGCTTCCATGATGGCGCGCATCTGCTCGAGGTTGTTGACGTTGAAAGCCGGAACGCCGTAACCGAACTCGGCGGCGTGGTCCAGCATCTGGCGCATGCTAATGAGTGCCATTGTGTATCTCTCTCCCGACAAGCGTCGTTTGTTTCGTGCAAGCCTGCCGCAGGGGCGGTTGCTGTTCAAGTAGTGTGGGCCGCCTATGCGGCCCGGCCAGTCACGGTGCCTTGCAGCCCCGCCCTATCAGATCGTTGGTTGCCACCCAGTACACCAGGCCTTCTTCGCCCTTGGTGTGGAAGGCCAGCACGCCATCGCTGTACATCGCACCCGACGCACTCGGCTCGGACTTGAGCCGGTAGACCTGGTCACCGCCACCGAGGCGGACGTCGACCGAATCCTGTTGCGCATCTGCGAAGCGCCAAAGCACTTCGGTCTGGGTGTCGCAGACCCAGCGGGTCCAGTTGTCTGCCGGGGCGGGTTGCGCCGGCTGCAGCAGCGAGCATCCTGCCAGTGTCGCCAGGGCCGTCACGGCCAAGAGCGTTTTCATCACGTTACTCCGCTAGGGGCTGCTTTGCAGCCCAATCGCCG
>NZ_AKJC01000128.1 GCF_000282535.1 Pseudomonas sp. GM84
GCTCCCACAGGAGGATCACCACCCCCAGGCTTGCGTTGTGCCTGTGGGAGCCGCGCTTGCCGGCGATGGGCCGCGAAGCGGCCCCAACATCCTCAAGCGTCAGTTTGAGGTCACTTCGACAGGCGGGAACTTGTAGCCGCCCCCTTGCACCGCCTTGCTCGGTCCATACAGCCTCATGACGATGTACGCATCCTTTTCCGGAATGGGCAGGAAGTTGGGGTTGCTCTCGTCACCCTTGGCGCTCAGCTCGATGGTGTATTCGCCATTGGCGTCCGGTTTCAGCGTACGGTCGCCACGGCTATGGCGATTGAGCGCGTTATGCGCCATCAGGCGATTGTCCGAGCCATACACTGTAAAGGACCAGAACTGGCTCACATCAGGCGCCTTGAAGTGCATGGTGTAGGACTTGCCATTGGCGCCGTTGATCGGTTTGCCGTCGGCGGCTTTCTCGGTGCGCAAGTAGATGCTTTCATCAGGTGGCAGCCCCCACTGGCCGATGTAGGTGCCCTCGGCAAACAAGTCACGGGGCCCATCGCCCAACTGTTCACGGGTGCCCAGCAGCTTACCGGCATCGGTCATCGACGGTGCGAGTTCCTTGATGTGCTTCATGCCCAGTTCTTCGCCTTTCCTGGCAGCCGTCAGTTGTTCTTTGGTGAAGTTTTCCTTGCAGGGTTCGACACCGACTGCTTTGTACTGGTCGAGCCATTTCTTGTCGGCCTGGCCCATGTTGCCGTCGCAGAGCACGAAGTTGACCCGTTGCAGCCAGTTGGTCCTGGCCGGGTCGGGGTAGGTGCGCTGCTTGGCCTTTGGACCAGGCTCGCCCAGATAGGCCGAGAGCGTACGAACGTTCCAGTCATCCATGTAGCCGAGGGCCGTTTTCAGGTCTTGCGGACCGGTAGACATGATCCTGCCCATCACTTTCACCAGGTTGGATTCGACACGGATCACTTCGGTGACACTGCCCGGCACTTCACCCTTCCACTGCGGCGAGGCGAACATGAAGTGGCCACCTTTGGTGTCACGCGTCCGAGAGCCGATCATGGACGTGGTGTAGTGGCCCATGTCCATGGTGTGCAGGATCCAGTAACGGCCTTTTTCCATTTCCGGCACGCTGACGATTACCGGCTCGGCGGCGATATCCAGCCACCCCTGCAAGTGCAATGTGTCGTTGTTGATGGTGGGGTGGTCGACGTAGGTATCATCGGCGAGGTGGCGGATGTTCTGGAAGCGGTTGAGCGGGGTATGGGTTTTGACCGCCGTTTCGTAGAAGAACTTGTAGGCCTCATCCATGGAATAGCCATAGATGTACGCATCCTCGGCCAACTTGTCGGGGATCTGCGCGAAGGCCGGCACGGCAAGCGACAGCAGGGCGGCTCCAAGCAGCGTGGTTTTCATCACTACTCCTTTGGGCCGGCGAGCCAGCCCTGTCGTTTGTGTAACAAAATGGCAGGCGGCACTCAGGGGTTGACCCGCTCGAAGTCGGGCAACTTGAAGGTCTTGTCATTGAGCGCTTCTGTGGGGCCGTAGAAGCGCATTGCCGGCAAGGGGCGCTTGCCCGAAGTGGGAATCCAGTTGGCTTCCGCGCCCGGCGGCGCCTTGGGTCCGACATAGAGGGTCACACCGCCGTCGGCATTTTTCTTCATCTGGTCGACGTCGAATGACGACAGCGTGGTGCGATTGCTGTCGCTGTAGATGAACGAGAAGGTGGCACGGTCATAGACCGTCAGCGCCCAGAACTGCTTGACGGGCATGTCCTTGGGCACATCGAGCTTATAGAGTTGACCGGCTTCGAGCGGTTTGCCGTCCATGTCGGCCATCGCCATCTGGTAGGACGTGGCCGGTGAGGCGCTGAGCACCTTGGGCATGTAGGTGCACCAGAAGTACTCTGCTGCCCGTTCGATCAGGTCGATGCGATCGTCGTAGATGAACTTGAACTCGCGGTTGGCATCGGCCTGCAGCAGCGATACGTAGTGCCGATCTGGCCAGTACACACGCTTTGACATTTCGGTATCGAACCATTGCTGGAGGTAGAACCAGGCATCGATCGCCGCCTGGTGCATCGCCCGCTTGGCGGTTTCGTCCGGTGCGAAGGGTTTACCTTTCACGATGCCAAGCGACGACAACATCCCCATCATCACCTTGTCGTGCTCGCGTACAGGCTCGACGCTCATGATCGCGTGCATGTCCTCGAAGTGACGTTCGTCGTAGAACGGCAGTGTCGGGTAGCGTTCATGGGCGGGGTCGATGAACTTCTGCTGGGGAGGGGACTTGGCCTCGGACAGGTAGTACATGCGCAGGCGCTTGGCGTAGGCGTAGGCATCCTTCGCGGTCTTGCCCGGTGGCGGCACCGAGCGGAAGGCCAGAGCGATTCGGTAGTTCGGCGAAGTGACGTGGATGTAGCCCTTGGGAACTTCACCCTTGTAGTCAGGCGCCGTGAACAGGTACTTGCCACCTTTGCCTTTGTCGAGCCCGGCCGGACCGACATCGGCGATCGTGAGCTGCCAGGCATCCACCACCTGGCCGTAAAGACTGCCATCGGCATTCGCCTTGGGGATTTCCAGGACTACAGGGCCTTTGCGCAGGTCAGTGTAAGCAGCGATGTAAGGCGTGGTGCTGTTGGCCGTAATCGCTTCGAGCCGAGGCGTGGCCGTTGCCGAGTAAGCGATGATGTCGTTGTCCTTGTAGCCAAGATCCTTCTCGGCAGCACGACGGAACGAGTAGATGGCGATTGCCGGCATGTTCCAGAGGATGGCTTCGAACGCACGCTGGTACTTGATTTGGTAGTCGAAGTCTTTGATCGAAGGTACCGAGCCCTGTGGCGGCTGACCACCCAGTGGCTCCGTAGCCGCCTGCGCGGTGGCGATGATGCCGCTGACGATCGCAGTGGCCAGCAGGCACGGAAACAGAGTGGAAGTCATCCGAGTCTTCAATCCATCTACGGCGCTCATGGGAAACTCCTGGAGGGCAAGCAAGGCGACCGAAGTCTGCGTCAGCTCTAAGCTGAGCTTGAAGCAGTGTAGGTGAGGTTTTCGAGAGGGATCGAGCGTGCGCTTTTGGCCGAAAGCAGGCATCTGGACGTTGGGGCCGCTTCGCGGCCCATCGCCGGCAAGCGCGGCTCCCACAGGTACAACGCAAGCCTGAGGGCTGGTGATACTCATGTCGGAGCCGGCTTGCCGGCGATGAGGCAGGCACTGGCACAGCGCTTTGAACAAGTGTCTGTCTTGGGTCGAAAGTGGACGCTCAGCCCCCGGTTTGGCAGGCCACAACACCTCATGCCTATTCGTCCTGCAGCAGTTCCAGGGCGCGGTCGAAATCAAACAGTGCGATCTGCTCGGCAACTTGAGCCAGGCGCGCGGCCAGGCCTGGTTCGAGCGACAGTCGGCGCAGTTCCTCGAGCGCGCTCACCGCACTCGCATCGCTTTCGCTCAGTAACGATTTGAGCCGGGTCAGTCGTTGTTCCAATTCAGCTTGGTTTCGCGGCGATTCATGCGTATCGAGGGAAGCCACCTCGCCAAGCCCTGCCAACGCGGCCAACGTCGGGGCCAGGCAAGTCTGTGTCTGCGCCAACAGACGCTGGATGACCAGGTCTTCTTCTGCAGCCAGACAAGCCTGTTCCAGCTCTGCTGCAGCCTGGGCGATAGCCTTGGCGCCGATATTGCCAGCCGTACCTCGCAGGCTGTGGGCGATACGGCTTGCAGCCGTGCCGTCCGGGCCAGCCAACGCACGGCGGAACTGTTCGACGAAACTGGCCTGACCCTCGCGAAATTTCACCAGCAGCCGCAGATAGAGGCCGCGCCGCCCCATGCAGGTCGCCAGGCCCGCCGCCATGTCGATGCCTTCGATACTGGCAGGCAGATCACTCGTTCCAGGCTGCGATGCCTGGGGCGCTACAGGCTGGGAAGAGGCTTTCGGCCTGATCCATCTGGCCAGCGTGGCGAACATGGCATCGACATTCAGGGGCTTGGGTATGTGGTCATTCATGCCACTGGCAAGGGCATCTTCGCGGTCGCCCTCCATGGCATTGGCGGTCATCGCAATTACTGGCAATTGTGCAAAGCGTGGCTGTTCGCGGATCTTGCGCGTGGCGGTATAGCCGTCCATGACCGGCATCTGGCAGTCCATCAACACACCGTCGAAGCGGCTGTCGACCGCCAGGATGTCCAGCGCTTCCTGGCCATGCCCGGCCAGGCGCAACGTTACACCCACGCTCTCCAGCAGCTCACGCGCGAGCTCCTGGTTCATTTCGTTGTCTTCGACCAGCAGAAGTCGCGCACCCCGCAGGCCGGCCTGGTTGCTGGCGCTGTGCCCTGAACGTTCGGCGGCCCGGGTTTCGCCCTGCTGAACGCGCCCCAGAACCGTGCCAATGGCCTCGAGCAGCGATGAGGGGGTCACGGGTTTGGTGAGCACCACCGGTATCTGAATGCCTTGACGCTCGGCCTCCTCCTGAGCCTCGTCACGACCGAACGCCGTCACCATGATCACAGGCGGTGTATGCCGCAGGCTGTCCGCGTTCATCCGGCTCACGGTCTCCATGCCGTCCATGCCGGGCATCCGCCAGTCCATCAGTACAAGGTCGTAGGGTTGTGCCCTGGCCTCTGCGCTGGCCAGCAGGCCCAGCGCTTCCGTGCCGCTTTGCGCGACGTCTGCCTCCAGGCCGAAACTGCGCGCCATGGCACAAAGAATCTCACGGGCGCTGGCGTTGTCGTCCACCACCAGTACCCGCATGCCCAGCAGTTCGCCGGCATTGAACATGCGTTGGGCTTGAGCACCTTGCTGCAAGCCAAGGCGCACCTGAAAGTGGAAGGTGGAGCCCTGGCCGAGCGTGCTTTCTACCCAGATCCGCCCGCCCATCATCTCCACCAGCTTCTTGGAAATGGACAGGCCAAGCCCAGTCCCCCCGTACTTGCGCGTGATCGAGCTGTCGGCCTGGCTGAACGACTGGAACATGCGCTCGCATTGCTCGACCGACATGCCGATGCCGGTGTCGCGCATCCAGAAGTGCAATGACACCTGCTCGTCGGTCGCGCTCACCTCCTCCACCCCGGCCACGACCTCGCCGGTCTCGGTGAACTTGACGGCGTTGTTGCCCAGGTTGATCAGTATCTGTCCCAGGCGCAGTGGATCCCCGATCAGTGCAGTAGGCAGATCCGGTGGGGTTTGAAACAGCAATTCGAGCTTTTTTTCCTCGGCCTTCAGGCCGATCAGGTTGGCAAAGCTGTCGAGCACGTCCTCCAGGCGGAACGGAATGTATTCGAGGCCCATCCTGCCGGCCTCGATCTTCGAGTAGTCGAGAATGTCGTTGATGATGCCCAGCAGGTTCTCGGCGGAGCGATGCACTTTCTCGATGTAGTGGCGCTGCTTGCTGTCCAGGCCCGTGCGCAACGCCAGATGGCTCATGCCGATGATGGCGTTCATCGGCGTGCGAATCTCGTGGCTCATGTTGGCCAGGAACTCGCTCTTGGCGCGGGTCGCTTCTTCCGCCACCGCACGCGCCTTGATCAGCTCCGTGACGTCGATGTTGACCCCTGTCGCTCGCAGCGGGGTGCCGTCCGGGGCGCGCGTGAAGCGGCTCAAGGCTCTGAATGTACGTACCGTGCCATCGGTCTTGCGAATGACGCGAAAATCGAATTCATACCGATCGACACCGCTGGCGACCGCTTCTGCATAGGCCTGGTCGACCGTTTCTGCATCATCGGGATGCACCAATGCCTTCCAATGCGCCATTGTCCCCCCGAACTCACCGGTTTCCAGCCCGAACATCTTTTCCAGCTGGGGCGTCCAGTAGTCATGACCGGTCACCAGGTCGACGTCGAACAGCCCGATGTCACCCGCCTCCTGGGCCAGGCTCAAACGGTCACTGGCCGTACGCAGCCTGTTCTCCATCGCACGGCGCTCACTGACGTCGCGCACAGAAGCGCAGACGCAGACGCCGCGCCCTTCCAGGCTGGGCAGGTGAGACAGGCCTATCTCCACCGAGAACAGGCTACCGTCCTTGCGCACACCGCGCAGATCCTCCAGATCGACGCCCATTTGCCGCGTGGTGCCGCTGGTGATGAAGCCATTGCGCCAAATCGCATGCCGTTCGCGCGCATGCTGCGGCACCAGGCGTTCGACGCCAGACCCGACAAGCTCGCCCTGGTCGTAGCCGAACAATGCATCCAGTTGTGGATTGGTCATCAGGATGCGACCGTCAGCCCCCAGCACCAGCATGCCATCCGGGGAGGCCTCGATGATTCCGCGGTACCAGGCTTCGGTAGCCCGCAACGCCGTTTGCTGGGCTTCCAGTTCGGTCGCCTGGCGCTCCAGCAGGCGCGTCTGCACCGCCATCGCATCGGCCTGCCGCCGGGTTTCCGCCAGCAGGGCCTCGGCCGCTTCGCTGCGCTCCAGGATGGCCATGGCGCCGGCCAGCCTGGGCAGCACCTCTTGCAGCAACGCAGACTCCCGCTCCGCGGGTGGACGAAAACCGGCCAACTCCAGCACGCCGAGCAGGCGCTCGCCGCGCATCACGGGCTGGACCAGCAAATGGCTGGCCGGCAGTTCACCGAGCTGCGACCGTATGCGCCAGAATGCGTGGGGCATATCCGTCAACTGACGGGGTTCGTGATCGAGCGCACACTGCCCCAGCAGGCCTTCGCCCAGTGCGAGCCGTTCTGCCGGGGGACATTCTCCATACAGTGCATAGCCACCTGACAGCTGCAGGTGACTGCCCCCCTCGGGCAGCACGTAGAGTACCCCCTGACACGCCCCCAGCATCGGCGCGAGGCGATGCAGAAAAAAACGACCGAGCTGCTCCGGCGTTTCTGCCGCCTGAATATCGATCTGCACCAGCGATACCTGTGCCTTCAGCCAGCGCTGGCTCTCCAGCTGGCGGGATTCGACCTGGAGCTTGGCAATCGCTCGGGCCAGATCGCCGGTCTCGTTGCCCAGATCGGTATGGGGAATAGGATGGTCGAGTTGGCCTGCGGTGAGCTGATCGACGGCGCTGCGTACCCGTTCCAGCGGCTTGCGGATCGACAGGCTGACCAGCCATGCCAGCATCAGGGCCAGTACCAGGCCACCGAACAGCAGGACATAGGTCAGCAAGGTGCCCCGCTCGGCGTACTGGGTGATCTCGGTCACCAGATCATGCAGCGCCGCCTGCTTGCCCTGGGCGATGCGACCGAGCAAGGCATCGGCGCGGTTGTCCAGTTGCTGGAACTCATCGCCATAGATGAGCAGCACAGCCTGGTCCTGGTGCCCCTTTTCAGCCAGTTCGATCGCCTGATTGCCGGTTTCGAGAATACGTTCGAGCAGCGACTCGAACTCGGCAAGCCGGTCCAGGTTCTCGCTGCGAAACACGGTAGGTCTGGCGAGGGCCAGCGACGCCTGTAGATTTTGCTTGTCGATTTCCAGCTGTCGCAACGCAGCCATGCGCGTGCCCGCGCTGCGGGTGGCTACTGCCCGCTGCATGGCCTGACTGATGTGTGGCAACTCGACCCGTACGTCATGCAGGTGATTGGCGCCGGTCAGATCCTGGCGGTAGAGCTGCTGCAGTTCACGCTTGAGCTCCGACTGGATGCGCAGGCTCAGTACACCGAGCACCAGAGAAAGCAGTAGCAGCACGGTAAAGCCGAGAATCAACTTGCGACGTAGCGGCAGGCGCTCCAGCAGAGCGAGTGGATTCATCGACCAGCACTCCTTGGCGTTCGCGCATCAGCAGTTGTCATTCAGGGTTTCTGAGGACGTTGGCCCGATACGGTCAATTGCTCGACCTCATGTTCAGAGTCGGCGAAATGTTCGGCAATTTCCCGGAAGCGCTCGGCGTTGTTCAGGAAGGCATCACAAATGTCGGGGTCGAAATGGGTGCCGCGACCGTCGCGAATGATCTGCACCGCTTTCTCATGGGGCATTTGCGGTTTGTAGATACGGCGACTGATGAGCGCGTCATACACGTCCGCCACCGCCATCAGGCGCGCACTGATCGGTATGGCGTCAGCCGCGAGCCCTTGCGGATAACCGCTGCCATCCCATTTCTCCTGATGGCTGTAGGCGATCTCCTTGGCCAGGTGGAGGAACCCGACGCTCATTCCCAGTTGCTCCTCGGCATGTTGGATGGCATCACGGCCGAGGGTGGTATGGGTCTTCATGATTTCGAACTCTTCGGGCGTGAAGCGTCCGGGCTTGAGCAGGATGTGATCGGGAATGCCGATCTTGCCGATGTCGTGCAAGGGTGCCGACTTGAACAGCAGCCTGATGGTTTCTTCGTTGAGAAAGTGGCGAAAGCGCGGATGCTGGCACAACAGTTCGGCCAGCAGCTTCACGTAGTTCTGGGTACGCCGTATGTGGTTGCCGGTTTCGTTGTCCCGCGTTTCGGCCAGCGATGCCATGGCTTGTATGGTGACATCCTGAATCGCCGAGACTTCGCGCGTGCGCCGCTGAACTTCCTGCTCCAGATAGTCATTCTGGTCCCGCAGAAAGTCCGCCGCCGCTTTCACCTTGAGCTGGGCCTGGACCCGCGTCAGGACGAGCGGCGGGCTGATCGGCTTGGTGATGTAGTCGGCAGCGCCCAGCTCCAGGCCGCGGATTTCGTCTTCGCTGGAGGCCATGGCAGTGAGGAAGATGATTGGAATGTCCTGGGTACGAGGGTCTTGCTTGAGCGCCTCGGCCACCGCGTAGCCAGACATGCCCGGCATCATGATATCCAGGAGGATCAGGTCGGGCAGAGGGTCGCCCTCGAGGATGCGCAGTGCCTTCTCGCCGCTGTTGGCGATCTTGACGCGATAACGGTCCTTCAACAGATCGACCATCAGCATCAGGTTGTCGGGGGTGTCGTCGACCACCAGAAGGGTCGCCGATACAGGAGGGGGCTGCACGCTGTCCATTGATCTCAGCTCATCTGTCTATCAAAGAGAGAGTCCGAAACGGTGCCGTTTTGCTGCTGGAAGCGTAGCTAACAAAGTGTGCGATCGCCGGGCCGTCGGAGGCTGGCCAACCCGAGGCTGCAGCAAAGTCCGCTTTCGGCCAGTCGCGGCCGCTCTGCCCGGCACCTTTCATCGATTACAGTGATGATTACTATCGAAAGCCCAGCCTGTCGGGTGGCCAGGACCGCCCCCTATAATGGCTTCCACTTTCCCCCCGCTCCCCCGCCTGCTCCAGGCGACATTCCCCTCTGGAACCCCGCACCATGCCAAGCTCCCCCCAGGCCTCTCACGGCCCCCTCGAACATCGTCAACAAAGCGTCAAACAGCAATGGCTGGCGATTCTTTCGGTCGCCGTGGGTGCCTTCGCCCTGGTGACCAGTGAGTTTCTCCCGGTGGGCGTGCTCAACGATGTCGCCAGCGATCTCGGTATCAGTGCAGGCCAGGCCGGCCTGATGGTGACCCTGCCCGGCATCATGGCCGCCCTCGCCGCCCCTTTGCTGTCGGTCGGCATTGGCGCCCTGGACCGTCGCTACCTGCTGATCGGCCTGACGCTGATCATGATCATCGCCAACGCGGTCGTGGCCTACGCCAGCGACTTCAACCTGCTGCTGTTCGGGCGCGTGCTGCTGGGCGTCAGCATCGGCGGCTTCTGGGCTACCGCCATTGCCCTCAGCGGCCGCCTGGCCCCCAAGGGCGTAGGCGTGGCCCAGGCCACCTCGATCATCATGGTCGGAGTGACCCTGGCCACCGTGCTGGGTGTGCCCGTAGGCACCTGGTTGAGTGGCCTCATGGGCTGGCGCATGACCTTCCTGGCCACCGCGCTGGTGGGCGTGCCGGTGCTGCTGGCACAGGTCCTTCTGCTGCCGCGACTCAACCCGGACAAGGCCATTCGCATCAGTGACCTGCCAGCGCTGTTCATCAACCCGCAAGCTCGGGTGGGTTTGATCGCGGTGCTGTTGATTGGTCTGGCGCACTTTGCCGCGTACACCTATGTCGCCCCGTTCTTCAAGCAAAACGCGGGTTTCGATGGGCCGACTATCGGTTCGCTGCTGTTGCTGTATGGCGTTGCCGGGGTAATGGGCAACATCTTCGCCGGTTTCGCCGCCAATCGGAGCGTGCGTCACACCCTGATGCTGGTCGCCCTGATGATCGCCATCAGCACCGCCCTGTTCCCCTACTTCGCCACCGGCATGACGGGCGCTGCGATGCTGATCGCGCTCTGGGGCTTCGCCTTCGGTGCCTTCCCGGCCTGCGCCAGTATCTGGATGTTCGTCGTGGCGCCCAAGGACGTCGAACGCGGCATGCCACTGTTCGTCGCCATGTTCCAGGTGATCATCGCGTTAGGTTCGTTCTTCGGCGGGCAGATCGTCGACCAGCTGGGCAGCTCGGTGCTGTTGAGCCTGGCCACGGCCCTGGTGGGTTGTGGTTTCGTTACGGTGCTGGTGCTGGGGCGTAATGTCAGCAATCGCCTGGCGGTTAGCCAGACTGCTTGACCATTGACCCACAGATGCACCTGTGCCCTCAAGACTCGCGCTGTATCTGTGGGAGCAACTGTCTTGCTCAATTTCTAAAAGCTGGGGCGATTCCTGTGGGAGCGGGCTTGTCCCGCGAACACCGGCGAAGCCGGTGCCATGCTCCGCGCT
>NZ_AKJC01000129.1 GCF_000282535.1 Pseudomonas sp. GM84
CAAGCCGGCTCCCACCGGGATCTCTCCAACCCCTGTGGGAGCCGGCTTGCCGGCGATGGGGCCCTGTGCAGATCAGAACAGCACTTTCGCCACGTCGGCAAAGCGTTTGGCGAAGTGTACGGTCAGCCCTTCACGCAGATAGTCGGGTAGCTCCTCGAAATCACCGCGGTTAGGCTCGGGCAGGATCAGCTCGAAAATCTTCTGCCGTCGCGCCGCAATCACCTTCTCGCGCACGCCACCAATCGGCAGCACCTGGCCGGTGAGCGTCAGTTCGCCGGTCATCGCCACGCCTTTTTTCGGCGGCTGGTCGCGGGCCAGCGACAACAGGGCACTGGCCATGGTGATACCGGCACTTGGGCCGTCCTTGGGCGTGGCACCTTCGGGTACGTGCAGGTGAATGAAGGCTTCATTGAAGAAACCTGGGTCACCGCCAAACTGCTGGAGGTTGGAGCTGACGTAGCTGTAGGCGATCTCGGCGGACTCCTTCATCACGTCACCGAGCTTGCCAGTGAGCTTGAAGCCACGGTTCAGGGTGTGGATGCGCGTCGCTTCGATCGGCAGGGTAGCGCCACCCATGCTGGTCCAGGCCAGGCCCGTGATGACACCCTTGCCGGCCAGCACTTGCTCGCTGCGGAACACCGGCATGCCCAAGGCGGATTCGAGATCCTTGTTGCCGATCTTGAGCTTGGCATCCGGGTTTTCCAGCAGCTTGACCACAGCCTTGCGCACCAGCTTGCCCAACTGCTTTTCCAGTTGCCGCACGCCGGCCTCGCGGGCATAGCCCTCGATCACCGTGCGCAGGGCGCTGTCGCTGATGCTCAGGCTGGTCTTGGCCACACCGGCCTTGTCCAGTTGCTTGGGCCACAGGTGGCGCTTGGCGATGGCCAGCTTTTCTTCGGTGATGTAGCCCGACAGGCGGATCACTTCCATACGGTCAAGCAGCGGGCCGGGGATCGAGTCCAGGGTGTTGGCGGTGCACACGAACAGGACCTTGGACAGGTCCAGGCGCAGGTCCAGGTAGTGGTCGAGGAAGTCGACGTTCTGCTCGGGGTCGAGGGTTTCCAGCAGCGCCGACGCCGGGTCGCCCTGGTAGCTCTGGCCCATCTTGTCGATTTCATCGAGCATGATCACCGGGTTCATCACCTCGACATCTTTCAATGCCTGCACCAGCTTGCCGGGTTGAGCCCCGATGTAGGTACGGCGGTGGCCCTTGATCTCCGCCTCGTCGCGCATGCCGCCGACACTGAAGCGGTAGAACGGCCGGCCGAGGGATTCGGCGATGGACTTGCCGATGCTGGTCTTGCCCACCCCGGGCGGGCCTACCAGCAGGACGATGGAACCGCTGATCTCACCTTTCCAGGCGCCCACGGCGAGGAATTCGAGGATGCGTTCCTTGATGTCGTCGAGGCCGGCATGGTGCTGGTCGAGCACCTTGCGGGCATGCTTGAGGTCGAGCTTGTCCTTGCCGTACACGCCCCAAGGCAGGGCGGTGGCCCAATCCAGGTAGTTGCGGGTGACGGCGTATTCGGGCGAGCCGGTTTCGAGGATGGCCAGTTTGCCCATCTCGTCGTCGATACGTTTCCTGGCCTGGTCCGGCAGGGTCTTGCCCTGCAGGCGCTGCTCGAACTGTTCGAGGTCGGCGCTGCGGTCGTCCTTGGTCAGGCCCAGCTCCTGCTGGATGACCTTGAGCTGCTCCTTGAGGAAGAACTCACGCTGGTGCTCGCCAATCTGTCGATTGACCTCGGCGGAGATCTCGTTCTGCAGGCGTGCGACCTCGACTTCCTTGCGCAGCATCGGCAGGACTTTCTCCATGCGCTTGAGCATGGGCACGCAATCGAGCACTTCCTGCAGCTGGTTGCCGGTCGCCGAGGTGAGTGCTGCGGCGAAGTCGGTCAGCGGTGACGGGTCGTTGGGGCTGAAGCGGTTGAGGTAGTTCTTCAGCTCTTCGCTGTACAGCGGGTTGAGCGGCAGCAGCTCCTTGATCGCATTGATCAGGGCCATGCCATAGGCCTTGACCTCGTCGGTCGGCTCGGCCGGCTGGTGCGGGTACTCGACCTCTACCAGGTACGGCGGGCGATGGTGTTTGAGCCAGGTGCGGATGCGCACCCGGGTCAGGCCCTGGGCGACGAACTGCAGCTTGCCATTCTCGCGGCTGGCGTGGTGAACCTTGACCAGGGTGCCGTACTGCGGCAGGGCCGAGGTGTCGAAGTGGCGATGGTCTTCCGGTGGGGTGTCCATGAAGAACAGCGCCAGCGAGTGGTGCGGGGTCTTGGCCACCAGGTCGAGGGTTTCGGCCCACGGTTCTTCGTTGACGATCACCGGCAGCACCTGGGCCGGGAAGAACGGGCGATTGTGGATCGGAATCACGTAGACCTTGTCCGGCAGCTGCTGGCCGGGCAGGGCGAGGGCGTGGCCGGGTTCGGCCTGTGTATCGAGGTGTTCGGCTTCGCTGTGGGCGTCGGGTGGTTGCGGGAAATCCTGCTGGTTGCTCATGGGGCACCTGCGTGAATGACTATGGTGCTTAGATGGGGCGCGGGGGGAAGGGTTTCAATGGTAGACGAAGGGAGCAGGGGAGGGGTTTCATCTTCAGTAGTCTTTACCGGCCTCATCGCCGGCAAGCCGGCTCCCACAGAGACCCCACTGCTTTCAAGGCCTGTGGAGTACCTGTGGGCGCCGGCTTGCCGGCGATAGCGGCGGTAAGCTCACCGCCGCAGCCGAAGATTACTCAGCCAATTTGTAAGCGATGATGTAATCGCCCATCCGGGTACCCAGCGAGCCGTGGCCGCCCGCGACGATCAGCACATACTGCTTGCCGTCCTTGCCGCTGTAGGTCATCGGCGTGGCCTGGCCACCCGCTGGCAGGCGCGACTTCCACAGCTCCTTGCCATTGTTCACGTCATAGGCGCGCAGGTACTGGTCGAGGGTGCCGCTGAGGAACCCGACGCCACCGGCGGTGACGATCGAGCCGCCCATGCTTGGCACGCCCACCGGCAGGCCGATCGGCACCGGGGTGCTGTCACGGGTGGTGCCGTTCTTGCGCTTCCACACGACCTTGTTGGTGAACAGGTCGATGGCCGCCACGTAGCCCCAGGCCGGCGCCTGGCACGGTACGCCCAGGGGCGACATGAACGGGTGCATGGTCACCGCGTAAGGTGCACCGGTGTTCGGCTGTACGCCACTGGTCTCGCTTTCGCGCTTGCTGCCGGCGGCAACCTGCTCGCGCGGTACCATTTTCGACACGAAGGCCATGTAGTTGGGCGAGGTGAACAGCAACTGACGCACCGGGTCGACCGAGACGCTGCCCCAGTTGAACACGCCGACGTTGCCTGGGTAGACCAGCGAACCTTGTTCGGACGGCGGCGTGTACTGGCCTTCATAGCGCAGCTCGCGGAACTGGATGCGGCACAGCATCTGGTCGAACGGAGTGGCGCCCCACATGGCCTGTTCGGTCAGCTCAGGGCCGAGCAGGTTGAGGTCGGAACGAGCCTGGGTCGGCGCAGTGTGGTCACCTTTGACGGCGCCCTGTGGCACCGGGATCTCGCGAATCGGCACGATCGGCGTGCCGTCGCGGCGGTCGAGCACGTACAGGCTGCCCTGCTTGGTCGGCACGATGATCGCCGGCTTGATGTCGTCCTTGGTCTTCAGGTGCACCAGGGTTGGCTGGCTGCCGACGTCCATGTCCCACAGGTCGTGGTGGGTGAACTGGTAGTTCCAGCGCGCCTTGCCGGTGGCCAGGTCCAGGGCGACCACGCCAGCGCTGTACTTCTCGGCACCTGGGGTACGGTCAGCGCCGTACTGGTCGGGGGTCTGGTTGCCCAGTGGCAGGTAGACCATGCCGAGGTCTTCATCGACGCTGGCCAGCGACCACATGTTGGCCGAGTTGCGGCTGTAGGTCTTGCCTGGGGCCAGTGGCTTGGTGTCGTCCGGGTTGTTGCTGTCCCAGTTCCACACCAGGCGGCCATCGTGCACGTCGTAGGCGCGGATCACGCCGGACGGTTCGTTGGTCGACTCGTTGTCGGTGACGTGGCCACCGATGATCACCAGGCTGCGGGTGACCGCCACCGGGGAGGTGGAGTAGTAGCCGCCGGCGGTGAACGGGCCGATGCCTGTGGTCAGGTCGATTGCGCCCTGGTTGGCGAAACCTTCGCAGACCTTGCCGTTGTCGGCATTGATGGCGATCAGGCGGGCGTCGGCGGTTGGCAGGTAAAGACGACGCGGGCATGCCTGGGCCACCACTTGGCCTGCGTCGGAGACTTTCGGTGCCGGGCTGCCATCACGGCTGACGTAGGCATTCTCGTCATAGTACGAGACCCCGCGGCAGGTCATGTGGGCAAAGCCCTTGAAGGTGCCTACAGGGGTCTTGATCTGCGGATCGAAGCGCCAGATCTCGGCGCCGGTATCCGGGTCCAGCGCCAGCACCTTGCTGTGGGCGGTGCAGGCATAGAGCATGCCGTTGGCTTTCAGCGGCGTGTTCTCGTTGGTCAGTTCGACCGGGTCGTTGTCGTTCGGCAGGTCGCCCGTGCGAATACGCCAGGCCTCTTCGAGGCGGTAGGCGTTCTGTGGGGTGATCTGGCGCAGGGGCGAGTAACGGTCGCCATGCTCGGTGCGGCCATAGGCCTGCCAGTCGCCGTCAGGCATGGCCGGCGCGGCGCTGCCCATTTCACTGTTGTCGCGGCCGAGCTCACCGAACACTTCGCCTGGGTGGGTGAACTGGCTGCCCAGCGCGCAGGCGCCGGAGGCCAGTACCGCCACGCTGAGCAGCGCAGTGTTGGCCGTATTGGCCGGGCCGGTCAACGGGCGACGTGCCCACGGCAGCAGCAGGACCACACCGATGGCGAACCAGATAGCCAGGCGCGGCACCAGTTGCCACCAGTCCAGGCCCACTTCCAGAAATGCCCATACGGTACTGCCCAGCAGTACCAGGCCGTACAGGCCCAGGGCGATGCGGCGCTGGGCCAGCAGCAGGATGCCCGACAGGGCAAAGCCGATGCCGGCGAGCAGGTAGTAAAGCGACCCGCCGACCTGGCTCAGCTTTATTCCGCCCGCCAGCAGGGCCAGGCCCATCAGCAACAGCAGCACGCCCATCAGGCGCGGTAGCCAGCGGCTTCCATTCTTGGCACCGTCAGTGCTCATCGTATGTTCTCCGTTAGGTTGAAAATTGTTAGAACGTGCTCTGGATCTTCAGGCCGCCGACCACGGCGTCGTCGACCTGCGACACCCCGCCCGGATGGCGGATGTACTGCAGGTTCGGGCGCACGGTGAGCCAGTCGGCCAGGTGAATGCCGTAATAGAGTTCGGCGCTGTATTCGGTGTCCTGCACCGGCAGGTAACCCGGATCGTCGTAGTCGTCGAGCCCGGCGGCCTGGTTGGCCAGGCGGGCGTTCTTGCGGTAGGCGGGATTGACGTGCACGCGGGCGAGGGCGAAGCCGATGTCGTCCTTGGCGCGGGCGTCGAAGGGGCCCTTGAATAGCAGTCCTGCCTGAACATAGTTGTCGATGGCATTGGTCTTCTTGTCGTGCACCGTGGCGTTGGCGAACAGGCTCAGGCCACGCGATCGGTCGGATGCCAGCGAAGTGACTTGCTGCTGGGCCCCGATCCATAGGCCGTGCTTGCTCGAACTGCTGCGGTAGGCGTCGCCACTGATGGCGGCCGGCTGGCCGTTGCTGTCGTTCAGCACATCCTGAGCCTTGGCATTACTGTAGTAGTAGCCGGCGCGATATTCCCCTTTCAGGCCATTGACCGTCGGGCTCCAGACCAGTTCGATCGGCATCACGGCGCCCTGGGTGCCGCTGCCGCTGAGCTTGAACCCGTTGCCTGACTCGAGGTTGGAGGGGTTCTGCTCGTATACGCCGACCTGGGCGTACAGCGTGTCATCGAGGTTGTAGCGTACCCGCAGGGCCCACTGGCTGACCGGCCAGTTGTACCAGACGCTGCCGGCCCAGTTGCCCACCTGCGAGCCGCAGAAGGCCAGGTTCTGGAAGTCGCAGGGGAAGCTGTTGAAGTCCTCGCCTTCGCCGAAACGGCCGAATTTCACGTCCAGGGCGCCGTCGAAGTACTTCTGCTTGATCCACATCTGCGTCAGCCGCCAGGTTTCGCCCCGACCCCAGACTTCCTGGGCGGAGGTGAAACCGCCGACGCGCGGGTCGTTGATGCGGTCGTTGCTGATGTTGTCGCCGTGCCGTTCGGTGATCGTCAGCTGCACTTCGGTGTCTTGCCAGCCGAGGATCTTTTCCAGGTCCAGGAGGCTGGCGAAGGTGAACTGGTCGCTGTAGCGCGCGGTGCGGTCATGGTCGTAGCCGCCGTGCAGGTTGCTGCCCATTTCGCCGGTGTAGCCGAGGGTGAAGTCGTAGCCTTGTTCCAGCAGTTCGCTGCGGGTGCCGCCCCAGTCGCCCAGCATCCAGGGGGAATCGCTGGCGAACGGTTCACTGGCGCTGGCGGGAGTCGCCAGGGCACCGAGGGCAAGGCCGATGTAACAGGGTTTGGGCAGTTGGAGCATGAGGTAGCGCTATCTTCTGATTATTGAAAAAACGGCAAGCGCATCGAAGGCTGGGCCTTCAATGGATATGGCGACAAGATGATCTAAGTGAAGCGTTTCAGCTTGCGGCGGGAGGATATAGGGGAAATTGTAAGAAAAAAAGACAAATTGTCGCAGTTGATTATTACCGAAGTGGTAACAGTCCAGTGAATACCCCTGCCGTAGTCAAAATTCAATGGCTTTGCGAGGGCTTGTGGGAGCGGGCTTGCCCCGCGAACACGGGCAAAGCCCGTGCCAGGCGGCTTTGTTGCCTGGGCCGGCCTCTTCGCGGGGCAAGCCCGCTCCCACAAAGTTTCCCTGGGCAATCAGAAGGCAGTACGCAGCCCAACTTCAACACTACGCCCAGGCGCCGGCGCAATATCCCGCAGGATCGAACTGGCATAACGCACGGTCTGGTCCGTCAGGTTCTCGCCCCGCACGAAGGCCAGCCACTGGCTCTGACCGATGTCGAAGCGATAACCCACGCTCGCCCCCAGCGTGGTATAGCCATCGGTGCTGGTCTCATTGGCCGGCGCACGGTGCTGCGAGGCGGCATGCTGAACATCGACCCGTGCCTGCCAGCGTTCCAGCTCCCAGACCAGGCCACTGTTCAACCGCAGCGGCGCGATGCGCGGCAACGGCTCGCCGCTGTCGAGGTTCTTCGCCCGGGTGTAATCGCCAGACAGCTCAAGCGCAAAGCTGCCATGACGGTTCTCCAGCAGTTGCCAGCGGTCCTGGGCCTCGATGCCATAGAACCGCGCCCGCACGCCTTGATACTGGTATTCGGGCAAGTCGCCGTGGTCGTGGTCGTGATCCTCGTCGCCATGGTCATGGTCGTGCCCTTGGCGCAGATTGCCGGTACCGATCAGCCCGATGTAGTTGCGAAAGTGGCTATAGAAGACCCCGACGCTGCCTTTGTGCGTAGCGTTGTCGAAGCGCAGGGCCAGGTCGGCGGAGATGGCCTTTTCCTTGTCCAGGTTGGCATCGCCGACCTCGAACGCCCCGGTGGCGACGTGGGCGCCGTTGGCGTACAGCTCGTAGAAGGTCGGCGCCCGTTCGGTGTAGGCGAGGTTGGCAGCCAGCGACCAGATCGGGTCGAGCTGGTACACGGCCCCCGAAGACAGGCTGTAGGCGTTGAAACTGCTGGCGCTATCGGCATCGGCGAAGTTCTCGTTGCCTTTGGCATCCGGGTCCACGCGGGTATGTTCCAGCCGGGCGCCAAGGCTCAGGTTCAGGCGTTCGCTGGCCTGCCATTGCTCCAGCATGAACAGCGCCAGGCTGTCGGTGTCGGTGTGCGGAACGAAGGCTTCCTCACCGAGGGCCGAGAATTCGTTGCGGCTGACCTGGGCGCCGAGCACGCCTTCGAGTGGGCCGAGCGGTTGGTGGCGGGCTTCGATGCGTGCCTCGTAGCCTTTGTTCTTGAAGGTGGTGTGTACCTCGCCGCTCTCGATCTCGCGGTGCTGGTAGTCGGTGTAGCCGGCATCGACCTTGACCGAGCTGAACGGGCCGTCCAGGTCACGCAGCTCGGAGGCAAAACCGTAGTGGTCCTGCTGCATGTCCAGGCGCACGCCGGGTTCGGCGACCGAGCCATAGTTGCTGTCGTAGCGGCTGTAGGACAGGCCGGTATAGCCATGGTCCCAGTGGTAGGCGCCGCCGATCGCACCGCCATCCTGGCGACCGTCGCTGTTTTCCAGGCGATGCTTGCTGCCCGGTTCGTCGGCGCTGCGCGCGCTCGAGCTGCGTGCATAACCGGGTATGCGCAGGTCGTTGAACTGGCGGCTGTTGGCGTCCAGGTGCAGGGCGAAGGTGCCGTCGCCGGCCTCCAGTTTGCCGGCGCTGCTGCGGGTGGTGTCGGCGCCGCCGTAGCGCAATTCGCCCGCACCGTGAATGCCCTCCACCGGCGCGTCGGGGATCCGGTTGTCGAAGGTGTTGACCACGCCGCCAATGGCATTGCCCCCGTACAGCAGGGCGGCAGGGCCGCGAACGATTTCCACGCGCTCGACGGTAACCGGGTCCAGGGGGACGGCGTGATCGTAGGACAGCGACGAGGCATCCAACGCGCCAACGCCGTTACGCAGGATGCGGATGCGATCGCCGTCCAGGCCACGGATGACCGGGCGACTGGCGCCTGGACCGAACCAGGTGGAAGCGACCCCGGGCTGCTTGTTCAAAGTTTCACCGAGGCTGCCGTGTTGCTGCTGCAGCAGGTCGTCACCGGCGAGCACGCTGCTGGGGGCGGCCAGCTGCTGAGTGCCCAAGGGATTGGCGGTGATGACCTGGGGTTCGAGTTCAACGGCCTGGGTGGGCGAGGCGGCAAACAACAGCGCGACCGAGAGAGGGGAGAGGCGTAGCGGGATGTGCAGCATGGGGCTGTGACGTTCCTTGGCAGAGGCTTTTGTGTTGTTACAATATAACATCACTATTTCAGCACAGAGCTTTTGCCCCTGGCCAGCCTTTTTCGCGGAGCACTCCAGATCCCACCCACCACTACACTCGTGTAAGGTGCGCATCTTTTTTCAACGCTGGAGCACTGGCATGAGCACGGCCCAACACAACGCGCTGCACGGCAAGACCCTCGAACAGATCCTCACCGAGCTGGTGGCGCACTACCAATGGCAGGGTTTGGCCGAGCGTGTGGATGTGCGCTGCTTCAAGAGCAACCCGACCATCAAGTCGAGCCTGACCTTCCTGCGCAAGACACCCTGGGCGCGGGAGAAGGTCGAGCAGCTTTACGTGAAGCTGCAGCGCCAGGCCTGATATGCCGCGACATCCCTGCTTGACCTTGGTGGCCGTGCTGGGCTGGCTGGGTCTCACGGTGCAGGTCTACCTGGTGCTGCTGGCGCGCTGGCAGGAACAGGCCAGCCTCATCGGCGGGG
>NZ_AKJC01000130.1 GCF_000282535.1 Pseudomonas sp. GM84
TGCCGGCGATAGGGCCCACCGATTTCACCAATGAAACAACTCCCGCCGTGCCCCCTCGGTAATCGCCAGGATCCCAGGATGCTTCACCTTGCGCTCCACCGAAATAGCATAGAACGACTCCAGCACCGCGTCGGTCTGCCCGACCAGCTCGACTCCATACTGCCGGCACACTTCCTCGGCAATCACGCTGGGCGCCACGAAAATCCCGCTGCCGGACTGCCCGAACGCCTGCATCAGGGCGCTGTCGTCGAACTCGCCAATGATTCGTGGTTGCACGTGCTGCTCGCCCAGCCAGCGCAGCAGGCGGCTGCGTACCACGGTTTCCTGGCCAGGAATCAGCAGCGGGGCATCCTGCAGGCAGGCGGGGAAGGGGCCGGCATGGCGCTGCGCCAGGGCCGGGGTGGCGAAAAAGCTCAGGCCGCATTCGCCGAGCTTCTGGCTATAGCCTTTGATATCCAGGTGGCTGGGCATCGGACTGTCGGAAATCACCAGGTCCAGGCGCTGGATCGCAAGGTCCGCCAGCAAGCGCTCGAGCTTGTCTTCGCGGCAGTTGATGCGCAGCACATCGTCCAGCTCCATGGTCGGCGCCAGCAGGCGGTAGACGATCGACTTGGGCACCACGTCGGCCACCCCGACGCGAAACAGGATCTGCTCCTGCGGGCCGGCCCGCAGCATGGCTTCCAGTTCGCCCCCGATCTGGAACATCTGCTCGGCGTAGACCAGGGCCTGGCGACCGGTTTCGGTCAACTCCAGCTGCCGACCCACGCGCTGGAACAGCTCAAGGCCATAGGTTTGTTCCAGCAGGCTGATCTGGCCGCTGATGGTTTGCGGGGTCAGATTCAACTGCTCGCTGGCACGGGCAATGCTGCCGGTTTTGGCCACAGCCCAGAAGTAGTGGAGCTGGCGGTAATTGAGCATGTCATTCCCGATTCGTAAAAACCGAAGTATACACGCTGAAAAAACGAATTTTCCTGATGTATCGCGGGCTCTAGAATGCGACCCCATCAGGCGCGGTGCGCGCCGCAGGGATATCGACAAGCGAGGACTTCATGTTGCAACTCAAATCCATCGGTACACCGCTGGTGCTAGCCTTGGCATTGCTGAGCGTAGCCGGCTGCGACCAGGCCGAGAAATCTGCCCAGCAGATGCTCGACCAGGCGGCCAAGTCGGCCAAGCAGGCCATCGATGACACCAACAAGGCGGCCCAGGAAGCACTGAGCGACGCCATCGGCAGCGAAGGGCAGAAGCCCAAGGACGCCGAGCCGCAAGAAAAGACCCAGGACATCTGATCCAGAACCGTTTGCAGGATTGAAACATGGAATATTTGCTGGAACTCGCCGCAAGCCCTACCGCCTGGGTCGCCCTCGCCACGCTGGTGGCCATGGAAGTGGTACTGGGTATCGATAACCTGATCTTCATCTCGATCCTGACCAACAAGCTGCCGGTGGAGTACCGCTCCAAGGCACGGCGTATCGGTATCAGCATGGCCCTGGTGATGCGCCTGGCACTGCTCAGCACGGTCGCCTGGATCGTGCAGTTGACCGACCCGGTGTTCGAAGTGTTCGGCAACGCCTTCTCCTGGAAGGACGTGATCCTCATCGCCGGTGGTCTGTTCCTGCTGTGGAAGGCGACCAAGGAAATTCACGAAAACGTCGACCCGCACGGTGCCAAGGAGGAGGCCAAGGTGTCGTCCACGGTCACCCTGGGCTTTGCCGCGGCGATCTTCCAGATCCTGCTGCTGGACATCGTGTTCTCGGTCGACAGCATCATCACCGCCGTGGGCATGACCGAGCACTTGCCGATCATGATCATCGCCGTGATCACCGCCGTGATCGTGATGATGGTGGCCGCCGACCCGCTGGCCAACTTCATCAACGATAACCCGACCGTGGTCATGCTGGCCCTGGGCTTCCTGATCATGATCGGCATGACGCTGATCGCCGAAGGTTTCGGTGCCCATGTGCCGAAGGGCTATGTGTATGCGGCGATGGCGTTCTCGACGGTGATCGAAATGCTCAACATCCTGGCACGCCGGGCACGGCTCAAGCGTGAGGCGGCCGAAGGCTGATACAGGACCCGGGGGCGCGCTGCGTCCCTTTCGCCGGCAAGCCGGCTCCCACAGGTACGCCACTGATTTCAAATGCAGTGGCGTGCCTGTGGGAGCCGGCTTGCCGGCGAAGGGCTTTGAAGAATTCGAAGCTCAATGCACCCCGGCATGCCGCCGTGCTGCCTGTGGCTTGGCTGGGGCCTGCGGTGGCAGGTGGTGCTGTGAATGACGCCGAACGATACGCATTACACCCCACAGCATGGCGGCTGCGACGCTCAGCCACATACCCACCAGCATGAGGATTGCCATTGTCAGGCTCATGTGTACCTCCTTCTCTCGGGCCAACCCACGGTTCGCCCTCCAGACACAGCCTTAGTCTAGCTTGCCGGCCTGGACGTTCCATTGACCGAACGTCTGCTGCTTGGTCCGATTCGCTACTAGCCCGCGCCGGGCTATACCGGCGCAGCGCGGCGCCCTATGATCCGTAACCAGAGCCGGGCTGCCTGCCTGGCGCAAGAACAAGCGAGCGTTCATGGAGCACCATTCCTTCAAACCGTGGCTCAGCGGCCCACGTCGGCTGCTGTTGGCCTGTCTGGTGGCCGGTAGCCTGGCCGGCTGTGCCAGTACCCCACCGGCCGGGCTCAAAGGCCTGCCGCAGCGGGTCGAGATCAGCAGCGTGCCGTTCTACCGCGGCAATGCCAACCACAGCGGTGCCATGGCGTTGGCGGCCTTGCTCTCGCAGCAGGGGGCGCCGATCACTCCGGGGCTTCTGGACAAACCCTTGAACCTGCCCCAGGGCGCCGAGTCACTGGCCACCGGTATTCCTCGCGTCGCGCGGGAGTACGGCATGGTGGTCTACCCACTCGATCAACAGCTGGATGCCTTGCTGATCCAGGTGGCGGCGGGCAACCCGGTGCTGCTGCGCTACCAGGAAGGTTCGGCGTTGTGGAGCGAGCCGCGCTATGCGCTGCTGATCGGCTATGACAGCTACAAGCAGCGGGTGCTGCTGCGCTCAGGCATGCATCGGCGGCAGCTGATGGCCTTCGATGACTTTGCCTCGGCCTGGGAGAAGGAGGGGAGTTGGGCTGTGCTGGTGCAGCCGCCGCGGCAATTGCCGGCGCAGGTGGACCGCCAGCGCTGGCTGCAGGCTGCCGACGAACTGGCTCGGGCAGGGCAGGAGATCGCGGCGAAGCAGGCGGTGAGCAGCTTGGGTAAGTAGCGGGGGTATTGCTGGCCCTATCGCCGGAAAGCCGGCTCCCACAAGGTAGCCCGCAGCCCTTGAGAGCAGTGGGTTACCTGTGGGAGCCGGCTTGCCGGCGATCAGGCCATGGCCTGGATCAGAAGCCCAGACGGTCGCGCAGGCTGTAGTACCAGGCACCCAGGGCGCTGAACGGAACACGCAGCATCTGGCCACCCGGGAACGGGTAGTGCGGCAGGCCGGCGAAGGCGTCGAAACGCTCGGCCTGGCCACGCAGCGCCTCGGCCAGCACCTTGCCCGCCAGGTGGGTGTAGGTCACGCCGTGACCCGAGCAACCCTGCGAGTAGTAGATGTTGTCGCCGATACGGCCTACTTGCGGCAGGCGCGACAGGGTCAGCAGGAAGTTGCCGGTCCAGGCGTAGTCGATCTTGACGTTCTTCAGCTGCGGGAAGGCCTTGAGCATCTTCGGACGAATGATCGCTTCGATGTTGGCCGGGTCGCGGGCACCGTAGACCACGCCACCGCCGAAGATCAGGCGCTTGTCGCTGGTCAGGCGGTAGTAGTCGAGCAGGTAGTTGCAGTCTTCGACACAGTAGTCCTGCGGCAGCAGGGTGCGGGCCAGTTCTTCGCCCAGCGGCTCGGTGGTGATCACCTGGGTGCCGCATGGCATCGACTTGGCGGCCAGCTCAGGCACCAGGTTACCCAGGTAGGCGTTGCCGGCGACGATGACGAACTTGGCGCGTACCTTGCCCTGCGGGGTGTGCACGACAGGGTTGGCGCCACGCTCGATGCGCACGGCCGGGGTCTGCTCATAGATGATGCCGCCCAGCGACTCGACCGCGGCGGCTTCGCCCAGGGCCAGGTTCAGTGGGTGGATGTGGCCGCCGCTCATGTCCAGCATGCCGCCGATGTAGCTGTCGCAGGCGACCACTTCGCGGATGCGCTTCTGGTCCATCAGCTCCAGCTGGGTGTGGCCGAAGCGTTCCCACAGGCGTTTTTGCGATTCCAGGTGGCCCATCTGCTTGCTGGTCAGCGCGGCGAATACGCCACCGTCCTTCAGGTCGCACTGGATGTTGTACTTGGCCACGCGCTCACGGATGATGCGGCCGCCTTCGAAGGCCATGTGGCCCAGCAGTTGTGCCTCTTTGGGGCCAACGGTGCGTTCGATGACGTCGATGTCACGGCTGTAGCTGTTGACGATCTGGCCACCGTTGCGGCCCGACGCGCCAAAGCCGACCTTGGCGGCTTCGACGATGCTCACCTTGAAGCCGTTCTCCAGCAGGAACAGCGCGCTGGAAAGGCCGGTGTAGCCGGCGCCGATGATGCACACATCGGTTTCCACCTCACCCTGCAGCGCCGGACGTGGCGGCACCGGGTTAGCCGAGGCGGCGTAGTAGGACTGGGGGTAGGGGGTATTGGACATGCTCGAGAAACCTCGTGTTTTATATTTTTAACGAATGTACCGATGCTATCAATAATAATAAACACCCGCTAGTCGTCCCGTTAAAAATCCTTTACTGGGTGCTTGCCATGGCTTCCTTAT
Source organism: Pseudomonas sp. GM84 (assembly GCF_000282535.1). Lineage (GTDB taxonomy): Bacteria > Pseudomonadota > Gammaproteobacteria > Pseudomonadales > Pseudomonadaceae > Aquipseudomonas. The sequence goes on from NZ_AKJC01000130.1 coordinate 4,789, forward strand.
AAAGAGTTTAAGATTCAGTGAGTTAGCGCGAAAAAAAGTGTTGACAGCGGTTTGAGAATCCGTAGAATGCGCACCACACGACAGGCACATAGCTCAGTTGGTTAGAGCACCACCTTGACATGGTGGGGGTCGTTGGTTCGAGTCCAATTGTGCCTACCAAACAAAAGCACCGGTTCTCCGGGCACGAGAAGGGCGATCCGCAAGGGTCGCCCTTTTTCGTTTGCAATTTTCCCCTCCTTCAGACCGCCCACCTGCTCACGCCGACGTGCGGTCGCGTGAGAGGCGCGCGATTTCTCACATTCAGCGACTACCGCTCGGTGACCGGGCGTTGGAGGGTGGCAGCCGGGGGGCGGATGACCGTCAGGATGATCATCGCTGCGAGCAGGTACAGGCCCATTACCAGGTACATGCTGTGGGCAGTGTCCCCGCTGGCGGTGTTGAGGGCGCTGGTGACCGAAGGGCTGACGGCTCCGCCGATATTGCCGATGCTGCTGACCAACGCGATACCGACCGCCAGGGAAGCCTTGGGCAGGTATTCGGACAGCAGGGTGAAGAAGATCGGTGGCAGCGCGGCGATGCCCAGCATCGTCAGGCACAGGCCTGCCAGCGAAAGGCCCAGTTGCCCTTGTGCGATGATCAGCACGGCCAGGCCACTGGCCGCAGTCAATGCGCCAGCAGTGAAATGCCATCGCCGTTCACGGTTGCGATCGGAGCTTCGGCAAATCAGGACGATACCCAGCATTGCACACATCTGTGGCAGCGATGCGTACAGGCCAATGTGGAACAGGTCCGAGACGCCCCAGCTCCTGATCAAGGTCGGTGTCCAGAAAATGATCGCGTAGGCGCCTGCCACCAACAGCAGATAGGCCAGAGAGAGCACCCAGACCTTGGGGTCGCGCAACAGGTCGACCAGCGAACCGTGATCGGCCTTGGCGGCAGACTGGTGTTCGGCATCCAGCAACAGCCGCAGCCGTGCTTTTTCCTGCTCGCTGAGCCACGCAGCATGGTCGGGGCGATCCACCAGGCAGAACCAGGCCAGCAGGCCCAGGATCGGTGCGGGCAGGCCCTGCACCAGGAACAACCACTGCCAGCCATGCCAGCCATTGAGCCCATTCAAGCCTTTCATGATAGCCCCCGACAAGGGGCCTGCGATCAGGCTGGCAGCGATGGCACCGAGCATGAAGATGGCCATCATCCGGGCACGCCTGGCGGGCGGATACCAATAGGTGAGGTAAAGCAGCACACCCGGCGTGAAACCGGCTTCGAACGCGCCAAGCAGAAAGCGCAGCACGTAGAACTGGGTGGGTGACTGCACGAGCATCATCAGCATGGCCACCGTCCCCCAGCAGACCATGATGCGCAGCAGTGTCCGACGTACCCCGATCCTTTCCAGCATGAGGTTGCTGGGGATCTCGAACAGCAGATAGCCGATGAAGAAGATACCCGCGCCCAACGCATAAACGGCGTCGCTGAACTCAAGCGTCTGTTTCATCTGCAACTGGGCATAGCCCACATTGATCCGGTCGAGAAAGGCCACGACGTAAGCCACCAGCAGCAGCGGCATGATGCGCCAACTGATCTTCAGGTACATCCTGTTGTCGTTCGGGGATTCTGTCTGGGTCATGCCGGGCTCCTGATTGTGCTTCTTGTTTTTAAGGGCCAGCCGCGGTCTATCGGGCACAAGCGCGAGGCACTTGCCCGTCCGCACCTTGCCTGGGCGGGCTGATGCTATAGGTGGAAACGCTCGGCGTCCCCTCCCCAAACCGAGTGGGCGAGGAAGGTGCATGGGGTGGCCTCCCGGGGCGGCGGCGCCAGCCCCTCCCGTTAGTAGAGGCGAGGGTCGGGTATCGGCGTGTCTACCTTGTCAACTGCAATCAACTGCAATTGCCGGCACGGCAACAGGAGGAGTGGATGAAAGTAATGACAGCGGTAAAACGCGTGGTCGATTTCAACGTCAAGGTTCGCGTCAAGGCCGATAACACTGGCGTTGACCTTGCCAATGTGAAAATGGCCCTCAACCCTTTCTGCGAAATTGCCGTGGAGGAAGCCGTACGGCTGAAGGAGCAGGGCATCGCCACTGAAGTGGTGGTGGTGAGCGTCGGCCCTGCCGGTGTCCAGGAGCAGTTGCGTACCGCACTGGCGCTGGGTGCCGACCGCGCCATCCTGGTCGAAGCCGCCGATGAGCTGAATGCCCTGGCTGTGGCCAAGGCGCTCAAGGCCGTGGTCGATAAAGAGCAGCCGCAGCTGGTCATCCTCGGCAAGCAGGCCATCGACAGTGACAACAACCAGACCGGCCAGATGCTGGCCGCGCTGACCGGCTTCGCCCAAGGCACCTTCGCCTCCAAGGTCCAAGTCGCTGGCGACACGCTGAACGTCACCCGTGAAATCGATGGCGGCCTGCAGACCGTCGCGCTGAACCTGCCGGCGATCGTCACTACCGACCTGCGCCTGAACGAGCCGCGCTACGCGTCGTTGCCGAACATCATGAAGGCCAAGAAGAAGCCGCTGGAGACTGTGACGGCAGACGCGTTGGGGGTATCGCTCGCTTCCACCAACAAGACCTTGAAAGTCGAAGCCCCGGCTGCGCGCAGCGCGGGTATCAAGGTCAAATCGGTGGCTGAACTGGTCGAGAAACTGAAGAACGAAGCGAAGGTGATCTGAATGACTGTCCTGGTTGTCGCTGACCTTCTACAAGGTCCTGAAGTCGGTGCCGTAGCCCCGGCCACCCTGAACACTGTCGCCGCCGCCGCCAAGATCGGCGGTGATATTCACCTGCTGGTCGCCGGCCTGAACGTCGCAGGCATCGCCGCGTCCGCCGCCAGGATCGCTGGCGTGGCCAAGGTGCTGGTCGCGGACAACGCGGCATACGCCCACGGCCTGCCAGAGAATGTCGCCCCCCTGGTGACTGCCCTGGTTTCCCAGAGCGGAGAAAAGGGCTACAGCCATGTGCTGGCCCCGGCTACCAGCAATGGCAAGAACATCCTGCCGCGCGTTGCCGCGCTATTGGACGTCGACCAGATCTCCGAGATCATCTCGGTCGAGTCGGCCGACACCTTCACGCGCCCGATCTATGCCGGCAACGCCATCGCTACGGTGCAGTCCAGCGCTGCGGTCAAGGTCATCACCGTGCGTGCCACCGGTTTTGATGCCGTGGTCGCAGAAGGCGGTTCGGCGGTGGTCGAAGCGATCGGCTCGGTATTCGACGCGGGCAAGTCGCGCTTCATCGGCGAAGCGCTGGCCAAGTCCGATCGCCCTGAACTGACCGCTGCCAGGATCGTCGTCTCTGGCGGGCGTGGCATGGGCAACGGTGACAACTTCAAGCACCTGTACAGCCTGGCCGACAAGCTCGATGCCGCCGTCGGGGCTTCCCGCGCCGCCGTCGACGCAGGCTTCGTGCCCAACGACATGCAGGTCGGCCAGACCGGCAAGATCGTTGCGCCACAGCTGTACATCGCCGTCGGGATCTCCGGCGCGATCCAGCACCTGGCCGGGATGAAGGACTCCAAGGTGATCGTCGCGATCAACAAGGACGAGGAGGCGCCGATCTTCCAGGTGGCCGACTACGGCCTGGTGGCTGATCTGTTCGAAGCCGTGCCGGAACTGGCGAGCCAGATGTAAGCGGACCTGTCCTGGCGCGGTACCGCGCCAGGCAGGCTCCGGCCGTCATGGCGTGACCAGAAGTGTCTCCAGCGCCTGGCGCAAATGGGCTGGCAGCGACAAGGGGCGGCGTGTCGAGCGGTCCACATAGACGTGCACGAAGTGGCCCTGCGCAGACGCCTCCTGGCGGTCGTTGGCGAACAGGCCGACTTCGTAGGTCACGCTGGAGGTGCCCAGGTGTGTCACCCGCAGGCCGGCACGCACCAGGTCCGGGAAGGCAATGGACGAGAAGTAGCTGCAGCGGGTTTCCACTACCAGGCCGATCGTCGGGCTCTGGACGAAGTCCAGCAGTTCGTTTTCCAGCAGCCAGCCATTCACGACGGTGTCGAACCAGCTGTAGTAGACGACGTTGTTGACGTGCGCGTAGACATCGTTATCCATCCAGCGGGTGGTGATGTCGCGAAAGTAACGGTACGCGCTGCGCTCGCTCGGTAAAGCTCTGCCCATGGGTTCAGGCCTCCTGTTGGGTGGGGTCGGTGCGTATCACCGTTGCTCGATGTCTGCTGACGCTGGCTCGCGACGATCCTCCGGCCAGAGGACCTTGATGGCCTCCCCATCGAGTCGGTAGGTGTGGCAAGTGTCGACCAGTGGGGACCGTGGCAGCGGCCGACCACTGGCCAGGCGTTCGCGCAGCGGGTTGTACTTGCGCGCCAGGGCGAAGTTCGCCTGATAAGCCGTGGTGGCCATGGGGCCGAACATTTCCGTCAGGTGGGTGCAGCCGTGGATGCCGCCTACCTTGGCCTTTACCTTGGGCAGGAACCCTGGCCCGATGCGCAGCTGCTCTAACGCCTGGTAGGCCGATGCGATTTCCTGGCAGTACGGCGTGGGGCCGGCGAGGGTGCGTGCCTGGACATGCTGGATGACCAGGTCGCGGTCGAGGGTCAGGGTGATCTGCATGTGATGGATGTCGTCGCCGGCGTGCGCGGCGCGAAACAGCAGGTCAGTGTTCTCGGGAGTGATATCGCGCATTTCACCTTCTACTTCGAGCAAGCCGTCATCGCGAAGGTAGGCCGTACAAGTGACATGGCGGGTATGGAGTAGCGTGCGAGGCTGGCTCATGGCGGATGTCCCGTGCAAAGAATCAGGACTCGCAGCTTAGGGTGGGGGCCGGCGTACAGCCGCCCCCCACTTCGGGAGGGTAGCGGGTTCAGTCGATCAGTTTGTGGTTGCGGGCCCAGACCATGGCGTCATAGCGGCTGGAAACGCCGAGCTTGGCGAAGATGTTGCGCAGGTTCCACTTCACCGTTTCCAGGGTAATGTCCAGGGTATGGGCAATGCGTTTGCTCGACATGGCCTGGGCGACCAGGCTGAGGATTTCCAACTCACGCGGGGTCAGCACCGGCTGCCGGTCGGGCGTTGCCGTGCGGCGCGGCCGGGGTGAAACGGCCGTGGGCGAGCAGGGGTCGGTGAGCTTGCCGAGCAGCATCTCCACGTACTCGCGCAGGGGCGCTTCCAAGGTGGGCTGCTGGGCCAGGCGCGAGAGCAGCGCCAGGGTCAGGCTACCTTCGTCCAGCAGGGTTCGCACCAGGCCGAACTCCCGTGCGGTGTCGAGGGTGCGGGTGAGCAGCTGCAGGGCTTCTTCATGGCGCTTGAGTGCCTCCAGAAGGTCGGCGCTCAACAGGCCGGCGAGTATGCCGAGGCGGCCCCGGTCGAAACGTTCGGCGAAGCTGCGTACGGCCTGCAGCGCTTCCAGGGCTCGCTCGGGGTCTTCATTGCGCAGCACCCGCGCGCGCGCCAGTGCCGCAATGGCCGGCAACTCTGCACGGGCACCGTGCTCGCGGCGATGGGTCTGTACCAGTTCATCCAGCGCAGACAGTAGTTCGGCGGTGCGGCTACGGTTGCCCTTGATCAACAGGACCCTGATCTGCTCGCCCAGCAGGTGGGCCACCGGGCGGATTTGCCCCAGGCAACGTAGATGTGCGATCTGTTGCTGAATGAAGGCCAATGCAGCGTCAGGGCCTTTCTGCAGCAGGTCGAGCCGGCAACGGATGAGATTGGTGCGGGTGATGACATCCGGGACCGATGAATGCAGCAGGCCGAAACGATTGGCGATCATCTCCCGCGCGTCGTCGATACGGTCTTGCTCATAGAACGCGTCGGTGAGGATACCGGCGCACAGGTTGGCGCAAATCGAGCGATGGCCACCCTCGCGGGTCGAGCGCTCAAGCAGTTCACAGCCCAGTCGCTCGGCTTCGCGAACATCCCCGGCCAGCATGTAGGCGGTTACCTGGGCGGACTCTGCCACCAGGGCCATGTCGTTGCTGCGGTCTTGCGGTGGGATAGGGTGAGTGTCGAACAGGCGCCGGGCATCGGCGTAGCGCCCCGCCATGGAGTACGCGACGGTCAGCGCGGCCAGCAGCACATAGCGCAGGAAGGGGTTTTCCATCGGCGCGTCACGCACCGGCTCCAGCAGCTGCACCGCGCGCTCGGTGTCATCGTCCTGCACGGCGATGGCGCCGCGGATCAGTGGCAGACCATTGGCCAGTTCCGGGTACGCCTTGAGGTCGACGGCTTCCAGCTCGCTCAACCAGGCCCTGGCCCGCGCCGGGCGCGAAGTGAGGGACACCGTCAGGCAGGCCAGGAACAACAGGCGGTGATGACGGAACAGCACCTCTTCGGGCAACCGTTCGAGCAGGCGCAGGGTCGGTGCGAGGTAGTCCAGGTTCCAGGTGGTTGGCGCGGAACGTTCGATCACCTGGGTGGCAAATTCGAGATCTTCACCGAGGCTGGCGTGACGCACGGCTTCGGTCAGGCAGTTGTGGTTGGCGAACCAGCGGGCGCCTTTGCGATGCAGCTCGCGGACCTTTTCGCTGCCCTGGCGTGCCAGGCGGTTGGCAAGGAATTCGCTGAACAACGGATGGAAGCGGTACCAGGCCAACCGGTCATCGGCGTCCACCGGGTAGACCAGCAGGTTCTCGTCCTCCATGCGCTTGACCAGCTCGGCCGCGTCGGCGTTGCCGGTCACGGCCTTGGCCATCGAGGCGTTGAAGCGGCGAAAGACCGAAAGCGCTTCGGTGAACGTCACAAGCTCCGCTGGCAGGTGCGCCACCACCTCTTCGCTCAGGTAGGTCTGCAGGTCACTGGAGCGCCAGACCAGGTCGTGGAGAATGGTGCGGGTTTCGGGACGGTTCTTGAGCATGATGACGATCAGTTGCAGGCACGATGGCCAGCCGTTGGTCAGGTCCTGGATCAGGCTCAGTTCGTCAGGGTTGACCTTGTTGGGGCCCAGGTTCTCTTCGATGAAGGTGCGCGTTTCGGCGAGGTCGAAGGGCAGCTCCACGCTCTCGATCTCGGTCACCTGGTCCATGACCCTGAGCCGTGACAGGCTCAGCGGCGGGTTGACCCGCGAGGCGAGCACCAGGTGCAGGTTGCCGGGGCAATGATCGAGCAGTTTCTGGATCAGCCTATGGGCCAGCGGTGCCTCGACTTGATGGTAATCATCGAGTATCAGATAGAGCTCTTTTGCCTGCATCGCGGCGCCATCGACGATGGCCGCCACGGTAGCGTCCATGGCACTGGCGTTGCTGTCGTCGCGCAACAGGCTGATGCCCACTTCGATGTTCAGGCGCCGCAGGCCTTCGAGCAGTGCCGCGCAGAAGGCGGCATAGCCTTTTTCGTCCGGCGTCAGGGAAACCCAGGCGACTTCTGCACCCGCCTTCAGCCGCGCATGACGCCACTGGGCCAGCAGGGTGGTCTTGCCATAGCCTGCAGCGCCGGTGATCAGCGCCAGCCGGCAGTGATGCATGCGGCCGAGCTGCACCAGCAGATTATTGCGGGGTACATGCTTGGTGCCGATGCGGGGGGGCGAAAACTTGGTGGAAACCAAGTGTCTAGCGCTATTTATTGTCAATTTATTATCCGCGGTAGCCATTTCGAACGACGGCTTAGGTCGCCGGCGACGCTAGCTAATCTTGCCTACCCCCGTCAAGCAGGTACGTTCGTGCCTGTTTCTCCGTCTGTCGGCGAGCCGCGTCCATCCGCTGGCGCCCCCCCCCCCCC
>NZ_AKJC01000131.1 GCF_000282535.1 Pseudomonas sp. GM84
GAGCCGGCTTGCCGGCGACAGGGCCCGCACGGTCATTTGCCGGAGCGCTGGAAGCGCGCCACCTCGACGAACAGGTCGGAGTTGGCCGGGTCATCCAGATAAGCCAGCACCCGCGCCGCCGGGCTGTCGATCAGTACGCCGTCGCCGTTGTCCTCCGGCACCACGGTGCTGCGCCCGGTCAGCTCCTTCTTCTCGACCGCCTGCTGCACCTGCTCGACGTCGAGGTTATAGACCACCAGCTCCTTGCCATCGACGATGTCGAAACCGCCAATCAGGAAGTTGCCGCCCAGGCGCTTGGGCACCCCGGCCGACAGGTACCAGCGGTTGCCGTGGCGCGAGACGGTGAACACATACTCTTCGGGCTTCTTGCCCTTGGCCGTGGCCACTGCCTTGTAGGCATCGGCGCCACTGCGGCTGATCATCAGTTGCAGCGGCTCGCCCCAGGCGTCCTTGCTGCGCCACTTGCCAAGCAGGGCCTTGGGCGCCGCCTGGTTGCTCGGCAAGGGCTCGTGGAAGGTCACCAGACAACCGCCCAGCAGCAGGAATGACAACGTCAACAACACCACACGCCAGGCTTTCATCAGGTTCTCCTTGAAGGGTCGATCTCGTCTCAGGCCGATGCCAACACCAGGTGCAGGTAACGGGTAAGCATAGCGAGCATCTGCCCATCGGCCTGTGCATCGGCATCCTTGAGCAGGCCCTGATATTCCATCTGCTCGATTATCGCCGTCAACATCTGGGCGTCCTGTTCGGGCTGCCGCGAGCCTACGACCTGCAGCAGTTGCCGCGTGCCATGCAGCAGGATCTGCTCATGGGCACACACCAGCTCCGCCAGGCGCGGGCACAACAGCGCTTCCTGGCGGAAGGCCTGCTCGGCCATGAGGAAGTCGCGGCGAGTGAGCAGTTGACGCGAAACATAGTCGGCGGTCATGCGCGCCACTTCGTCGGCCAGCCGCGCGCGCGATTGCGCACTGCCGTCGCCCTGGGCGAGCAACTGGCGCAGCACCACCTCGGTGTTGGCCCAGAGCTTGGCCATGTAGGCGGCGCTGCGCTCGACGTACTGGGCGAAGGTATCGGTGAGCAGGTCCTCGATATCCTTGAAGTAATAGGTGGTGGCGGACAGCGGCACACCGGCCTCGGCCGCTACCGCGCGGTGACGCACGCCGCGCACGCCATCGCGCACGACGATGCGCATGGCGGCGTCCAGAATCAGCTGGCGACGCTGTTCGCTGCCCTGGCGGGCAGTCTTGCGACCTTGGTATTGCACGCTTTCGGCGACGGCGCTGGCGATGCCGGCGGCGCCTTGCTGGGGCATTGCGGGTGTCACTCTGGATACCTCACTGTTCGAGTCATCGGCTGTCCCTATCGCCGGCAAGCCGGCTCCCACAGGGACCCCACAACGCTTGAGTATTGTGGGATCCCTGTGGGAGCCGGCTTGCCGGCGATAAGGCCGCTACAGACAACATAAGCCTTCAGGCAATAAAAAGCCGCCTCGAAAGGCGGCTTGTTCAGTTCACTCAGGCCTGTGGGCGCATGTGCGGGAACAGGATCACATCGCGAATCGACGGCGAGTTGGTCAGCAGCATCACCAGGCGGTCGATACCGATGCCCTCACCTGCGGTCGGCGGCATGCCGTACTCCAGCGCGCGAACGAAGTCGGCGTCGTAGTGCATGGCTTCGTCGTCACCGGCGTCCTTCTCGGCCACCTGGGCCAGGAAGCGTTCGGCCTGGTCTTCGGCATCGTTGAGCTCGGAGTAGGCGTTGGCGATCTCGCGGCCACCGATGAACAGCTCGAAACGGTCGGTCACGGCCGGGTTGTCGTCGTTGCGACGGGCCAGCGGCGAGACTTCGAACGGGTACTCGGTGATGAAGTGCGGCTGCTCCAGCTTGTGCTCGACCAGCTCTTCGAAAATCATCACCTGCAGCTTGCCCAGGCCTTCGTGGCCGAGCACCTTGGCACCGGCCTTCTTGGCGATCTCGCGGGCGCGGTCGACGTCCTGCAGGTCGGCAGCGGTGAGCTCCGGGTTGTACTTGAGGATCGAGTCGAACACCGACAGGCGCACGAACGGCTCGCCGAAGTGGAACACCTTGTCGCCATACGGCACGTCGGTGCTGCCCAGCACCAGCTGCGCCAGCTCGCGGAACAGTTCCTCGGTGAGGTCCATGTTGTCGCGGTAGTCGGCGTAGGCCTGGTAGAACTCGAGCATGGTGAACTCGGGGTTGTGCCGGGTCGAAACGCCTTCGTTACGGAAGTTGCGGTTGATCTCGAAGACTTTCTCGAAGCCACCGACAACAAGACGCTTGAGGTAAAGCTCAGGCGCGATGCGCAGGAACATGGCCATGTCCAGAGCATTGTGGTGGGTTTCGAACGGCTTGGCCGCGGCGCCGCCAGGGATGGTCTGCAGCATCGGCGTCTCGACTTCGAGGAAGTCGCGCTCGATGAGGAACTTGCGGATGTGCGAGATCACCTGCGAGCGAACGCGGAAGGTGTTGCGGGTTTCTTCGTTGACCATCAGGTCGACGTAGCGCTGGCGGTAGCGCTGCTCGGTGTCGGTCAGGCCGTGGTGCTTGTCGGGCAGCGGGCGCAGCGACTTGGTCAGCAGGCGCACATTGGTCATCTCGACGTACAGGTCGCCCTTGCCGGAACGGGCCAGGGTGCCTTCGGCGCTGATGATGTCGCCCAGGTCCCAGGTCTTGACCGCAGCCAGGGTTTCTTCCGGCAGGGTCTTGCGGTTGACGTAGACCTGAATACGGCCAGTCATGTCCTGGATAACCATGAACGAGCCACGGTTGAGCATGATGCGGCCGGCGACCTTGACCGGAATCGCTGCAGCTTCCAGCTCTTCCTTGGTCTTGTCCGCGTATTGCTTCTGCAGGTCGTTGCAGTAGCTGTCGCGACGGAAGTCGTTGGGGAAGGCATTGCCCTTGGCGCGCTCGGCGGCAAGTTTTTCCTTGCGCAGGGCGATCAGGGCGTTTTCTTCCTGTTGCAGGTCTTGCGCTTCGGTCTTGAGGTCGCTCATGTCGTCATTCTTTCCATCAGGTGTTCGTTGCCCTTTTCGGGCAGGGCACGCGATACCGGCGGGCGGCCAGGTATCGCGGCGGTGGTGTGCGGCTTACAGCCCCTGCTTGAGGCTCGCTTCCAGGTACTGGTCGAGGTCGCCGTCCAGAACCTTCTGGCAGTCGCTGCGCTCGACGCCGGTACGCAGGTCCTTGATGCGCGAGTCATCCAGCACGTAGGAGCGGATCTGGTGGCCCCAGCCGATGTCCGACTTGCTGTCTTCCAGCGCCTGGGAAGCGGCGTTGCGCTTCTGCATTTCCAGCTCGTACAACTTGGCCCGCAGCATCTTCATGGCGGTGTCCTTGTTGGCGTGCTGGGAGCGTTCGTTCTGGCAGGCCACCACGGTGTTGGTAGGCACGTGGGTGATACGTACCGCCGAGTCGGTGGTGTTCACGTGCTGACCACCGGCACCGGAGGAGCGGTAGGTGTCGACGCGCAGGTCAGACGGGTTGATCTCGATCTCGACCTTGTCGTCGATCTCGGGCGACACGAATACCGCCGAGAACGAGGTGTGGCGACGGGCACCGGAGTCGAACGGGCTCTTGCGCACCAGGCGGTGCACGCCGATCTCGGTGCGCAGCCAGCCAAAGGCGTACTCGCCCTTGATGTGCACGGTGGCGCCCTTGATGCCGGCGACTTCGCCTTCGGAAAGCTCGATGATGGTGGCGTCGAAGCCGCGCTTGTCGGCCCAGCGCAGGTACATGCGCAGCAGGATGTTGGCCCAGTCCTGTGCCTCGGTACCGCCAGAGCCTGCCTGGATGTCCAGGTAGGCATTGTTCATGTCCATCTCGCCGCTGAACATGCGACGGAACTCGAGCTGGGCCAGGGATTCTTCCAGGCTCTGCAACTCGGTCACGACATCGCTCACGGCGCCTTCGTCATTTTCCTCGACGGCCATGTCGAGCAGGTCCTGGCAGTCGGCCAGGCCGTTGGACATCTTGTCCAGGGTCTCGACGACCTGCACCAGCATGGCGCGCTCGCGGCCCAGGGCCTGGGCGTACTCGGGCTTGTTCCAGACGGCCGGGTCTTCCAGCTCGCGGTTGACTTCGATCAGGCGGTCATGCTTGTGATCGTAGTCAAAGATACCCCCGAATGGACTGGGAACGCTCGGTGAGGTCCTTGATGGTGTTCAGGATCGGTTGGATTTCCATGGGCTGGCTACTCGCGCGAATTCGGTGAAAAGTCGGGGAGTATAACCGAGTCTGGGGCATGGCGGCAGACCCGCCGGGCGGTAGAAATCCTGTGGGCCTATCGCCGGCAAGCCGGCGATGAGGCCCGTTCAGGCGATCCCGACCTGGTTGCGCCCGCTGTGCTTGGCCAGGTACAAGCCCTTGTCCGCCGCCAGGATCAGTTGCCGGCAATGGCTGCCAACCGGCGGCGTATGGGTCGCCAGGCCAATGCTCACGGTCAGACGCGAGTCGGCCTGCGGTGCACTGTGCGGGATATTGAGGCCGAGCACGGTCTGGCGCAGCTTCTCGGCTACCAGCCGCGCACCGCCCGGGGAGGTGTTGGGCAGCACCAGGGCGAACTCTTCGCCGCCATAACGCGCCGGCAGGTCGGTAGGCCGCGAGCACGAGCCACGGATGGCCTCGGCCACCTGGCGCAGCGCTTCGTCACCGGCCAGGTGGCCGAAGCTGTCGTTGTAGACCTTGAAGTAGTCGACATCGATCATCAGCAACGACAACTGCTGCTGCTCACGCATGGCCCGGCGCCATTCCAGCTCCAGGTATTCGTCGAAATGGCGGCGGTTGGACAGCCCGGTGAGGCCGTCGGAATTCATCAGCCGCTGCAGCATCAGGTTGGTGTCGAGCAACTGTTGCTGGCTGACGCGCAAGGCACGGTAGGCCTCGTCGCGTTGCAACAGGGTCAGGTACGAGCGCGAGTGGTAGCGGATACGTGCCACCAGCTCGATGGTGTCGGGCAGCTTGACCAGGTAGTCGTTGGCCCCGGCGGCAAATGCCGCGCTCTTGACCAGCGGGTCTTCCTTGGTCGACAGGACGATGATCGGAATGTCCTGGGTGGCCGGGTTGTTGCGGTATTCGCGCACCAGGGTCAGGCCATCCAGGCCAGGCATGATCAGGTCCTGGAGGATCACCGTAGGCTTGATGCGCATGGCCTGGGCCACGGCCTGGTGCGGGTCGGCGCAGAAGTGGAAGTCGATGTTCTCTTCGTGGGCCAAGCCACGGCGCACGGCTTCGCCGATCATCGCCTGATCGTCGACCAGCAGGACCATCGCCGAGTTTTCGTTGGCGGTCGCGAAACCTTCGATCGGTAAATCAGTCATCCGTTTTCACCTGATCACTGCAGCCTGGGCAGCGTGATTCAATACATGTCGTCATTTTGCAAAGATTTCCATCAAGCGCCCGGCGATTCGCTCCAGCGGACGGATTTCCACCGCCGCGTCGATTGCCGCGGCGGCCTTGGGCATACCGTAGACGGCGCTGCTGGACTGGTCCTGGGCAATGGTCAGGAAGCCCTGCTGGCGCATCAGTTTGAGGCCCTGGGCGCCATCGCGGCCCATGCCGGTGAGCAGCACGCCCACCGCATCGCCGCGCCAGTAGCGCGCCACGCTCTCGAAGAACACATCGATCGAGGGCCGGTAGATTTCGTTGACAGGTTCAGCAGTGTAGGCCAACTGGCCACCCTGTAGCAGGCGGATATGGTGGTTGGTGCCAGCCAACAGCACTTGCCCCGGCTGCGGAAGCTCGCCCTCACAGGCCAGGCGCACCGGCAGCCCGCAGGCGCTGCTGAGCCATTCGGCCATGCCGGCGGCGAACACCTGATCCACATGCTGAACCAGCACGATGGACGCCGGAAACGCCCTGGGCAAACCCTTGAGCAGCACCTCCAGGGCGGCAGGCCCACCCGCCGAAGAACCGATCGCCACCAGGCCCCGGCTCTGGACGGCATCGCGCAGGGGCGCGGCCACAGGTTTGGTCGCACTGGGCCGTTGCTGGCCTATCAGCCAGCTGATGTTGAGAATCTTGCGCAGCAGCGGCGCCGCTGCCTCGCGCGCATCGCCCGCGCCGAGGGCGGGGGTATCGACCACATCCAGGGCGCCATGGCCCATGGCCTCGAACACCCGGTGCACGTTCTGCTTGCGATCGACGGTAACGATGAGGATGGCGCAGGGCGTCTCGGCCATGATCCGCCGGGTCGCTTCGACGCCGTCCATCACCGGCATGATGAGGTCCATGAGGATCAGGTCGGGGGTGACCTCGGCACACTTGCGCAGCGCCTCGGCGCCATTGCCGGCCACCCAGATCACCTCGTGCGCGGGCTCGAAGGCCAGGGCCCGGCGCAATGCCTCCACGGCCATGGGCATGTCGTTGACGATGGCGATCTTCATCCTTGAGCACCTCCGATCAATTCAACCACAGCATCCAGCAACGCATCGTCGTGGAAACTGGCCTTAGCCAAATAGTAGTCGGCTCCGGCGTCCAGGCCACGGCGTCGATCTTCTTCGCGGTCCTTGTACGACACCACCATCACCGGCAGTGACTGCAGCCGCTGGTCGCGGCGCACCAGCGTGACCAGCTCGATACCGTCCATGCGCGGCATGTCGATATCGGTGATCAGCAGGTCGAAGTCCTCGCCGCGCAGGGCGTTCCAGCCGTCCATGCCATCGACGGCGACGGCCACTTCGTAGCCGCGGTTGCTCAACAGCTTGCGTTGCAGTTCGCGCACGGTCAGCGAATCGTCGACCACCAGGATGCGTTTGCGGGTCACGCCACGACCCATCTGGGCGCCGCGTTCGATACGTTCGAGGCGGCCGGTGCTGAGCAGCTTCTCGACCGAGCGCAGCAAGTCTTCGACGTCGACGATCAACACCACCGAACCATCGTCCAGCAAGGCCCCGGCGGAGATGTCCTGGACCTTGCCCAGGCGCGGGTCCAGCGGCATCACCACCAGCACGCGCTCGCCGATCAGGCGCTCCACGGCCACCCCGTAAAGCTGTTCGCGTTCGCGGATCACCACCACCCGCAAGCTGCCGCCCTCACCGTGCTCCGCAGGCCGGTTGAGCAGCTGGCTGGCGGCTACCAGGCCGATATGCCGGCCCTCGTGCCAGAAATGCTGGCGCCCTTCGATCTGCACGATCTGCTCGGCGGCGACCTCCAGGGTGCGTTCGATATGCGCCAGCGGGAACGCGTAAGCCTCGCCACCGACCTCCACCACCAGGCTGCGTACCACCGACAGGGTCAGCGGCACTTCCAGGTGGAAGCGGCAGCCTTGACCGGCCACGTGGGTCAGCTCGATCGACCCCCGCAGCTCGCGGACCATGTGCTGCACCGCATCCAGCCCGACGCCACGGCCAGACACCTCGGTGACCTTGTCGCGCATGCTGAAGCCCGGCAGGAACAAGAAGGTGAGCAGCTCTGCCTCGCTCATCTGCTCTACCGTGTCGGCTGGCGACAAGCCCCGCTCGACAATGCTGCGGCGTAACCGCGCAATGTCGATACCGGCACCGTCGTCGCTCAGTTCGAGGATCAGCAGGCCCGCCTGATGGGACGCGCGCAGGCGTATCGCGCCCTCCTCCGGCTTGCCAGCCAGCAGGCGCTGTTCGGGCCGTTCGATGCCATGGTCGACGGCATTGCGCAGCAAATGGGTCAGGGGCGCATCGAGTTTTTCCAGCACATCGCGGTCGACCTGAGTCTTCTCGCCGTCGATCTGCAGGCGCACCTGCTTACCCAGCGAGCGCCCGAGATCGCGGACCATGCGGCTCTGGCCGGTGAGCACGTCGGCGAACGGACGCATCCGGCAGGCCAGGGCGGTGTCGTAGAGCAACTGTGCGCGCTGGCTGGCCTGCCAGCCGAATTCGTCGAGGTCGGCCGCCTGCTGTTGCAGGATCTGCTGGGTTTCCAGCAGCAGCCGCTGGGTCTGGGCCAGGGCTTCGAGCACTTCCGGGCTCTGGCCGCTGTCCTCCAGTTGGGTCTTGAGGCCATCGAGGGCGCGCATGCCTTGGCCGTGCATGCGTTTGAGGCGCTGCAAGGTGGCCAGGTAGGGCTTCAGGCGCTGGGTCTCGACCAGCGACTTGCTGGACAGATCGAGCAGGCTGTTGAGGCGGTCGGCGGTCACCCGCAGTACCCGCTCGCCCCCTTCCCCACCGCGTTTGCCGGTCTTGCGCAGCGCCGGCAGTTCGTTCTCGGGCTCAGCGTCGAGCAGTGCCGGCTCGGCTGGCGCTGGCGATGGGACCGGCGCAGGCATCGGCACGGCGGGTTCGGCCACGGGCGTCGGCTTCGGCGCCGGTACCACGGGAGCAGCCCCCGGATCGATCAAGCCGGCCATCTGCACGAGGAATGCCGGCACGCCAGCCTCGCCCTGCGGATCGCCGGGCGTGGCGATATGCAGCAATAGGTCGGTACCGCGCAGCAATGCATCGATATGCTCGGCACGCAGCAGCAGCCGGCCTTCCTGGGCCGCCACCAGGCAATCTTCCATCACATGGGCAACGCTGACCCCGGCATCGAGACCGACGATCCGCGCCGCGCCCTTGAGGGAGTGAGCGGCGCGCATGCAGGCTTCCAGTTGATCGGCCTGGGTCGGGTTGCGCTCCAGCGCCATCAGCCCGGTGCTGAGCACCTGTGTCTGGGCTTCGGCCTCCAGGCTGAACAGTTCGAGCAACGATGCGTCGCGCATTTGCTCAGGGGTCATGACAGGCTCCGCTGCACGGCAGACAGTAGTTGTTGGTCGTCCAGCACGCGCACACTGCGCCCGCGCCACTGCATCACAGCAGCCGTGAAGGGTGCCGCTTCCTCGCTGGCGCCTGCCAGCGCGAGGTCCAGACGGTGGATGCCATCGATCTCGTCCACGGCCATCACCACCGGGCCACCGGTCGCGGCCAGGATCAACATGCGCGGCATTGCCCGGCCACTGCGCGGCTGATCAGGCACATGCTCGCCCCCCAGCAGGTCGCTCAGTGACAGGCACGGGACCAGGGCGCCACGTACGTTGGCCACACCCTGCAGTACGCGCGAGCGCTGGTGGGGCAGCGAATGCACCGGCTGCACCGGGGCGATTTCGGCCAGGCAGGCGGTGGCCAGGGCCAGCCATTCCTCGCCCAGGCGGAACAGCAGCAGCGAGCTTCCAGCAGCGGCCTCGCTCACCTGAGCTTCGTGCACCTGGTCGTCCTGAACCAGCGCATAGCGGTCCAGCAGGCGCGTGGCAGCAGCGGCGTAGACGTCACAGTTGCGACAGTGGATGTGCCGTTCCAGCAGCGGGCACTGCTTGTCACCATGCACGCCGATACGGTTCCAGCAATCGTCGATGGCCTGATCGTCCTTGGCGAGCAGCCCGAGCGCGTGTTCGACGCTCATCGTTCAGACTCCCTTCCGACCCGCGCCGCACGCTCCTGCAGGCGGCGAGCGCCGGCGCTATCGCCTTGGGCGGCCAGCAGCGTGGCCAGGTGCAGCAACGCTTCAGGGTGCTGCGGCTCCAGGTACAAGGCCTTGCGGTAATGGCTCAACGCTTGCGCAGCGTCGCCTTCGGTATCACTGAGCAGACCCAGCCAGTAGTACACCTGCGCTTTCGGCGCGAACTCGCGCAGGTAGCGCTGGCAGCTGGCGCGCGCTTGCACGCTGTCACCGGCATTGGCTTGTCGCGCGATGCTGGCCAGCAACTCGCTTTCGCTCTCGCGTGGCGCGGCCACCGGGGCAGCGAGCGGTGTCGCCGGTCGCGGTCGCGGCGCAGGTGCAGGCCGGCTCGGCGCGATCGGGGTCGCCGGCGGGAGTGGGGACGCGCTGCGCAGGGGCTGAGGTGCTGCGATGGGGGCATCCGCAGGCTGACGCACATAGGCAAATGACTGGGCAATGCCCAGCGGACGCATGCCCAGGCGCGCCAGCAGGCTGCCTTCGGCAGGCCCGATGAACAGCACGCCCTCGGTATGCACCAGGCGCTTGAGCACCTCGAAGACCCGCTGCTGGGTCTGCACATCGAAGTAGATCAGCAGGTTGCGGCAGAACACGAAATCGTACTGGCCATTGCGGCTGGCCAAGATCGGATCGAGCACGTTGCCCACCTCGAACCGCACCTGTTGACGTACCCGTTCATCCAGCTGATGGCTGTCGCCGACATCGACGAAGTGCCGCTCGCGAAACGCCAGGTCGCTGCCACGGAACGAGTTGCGTCCATACACGGCCTGCACGGCCTTGGCCACCGAATTGGGGCTGATGTCCATGGCGTCGATCTGGAAGGTGGCGGGGTTCAGCCCTGCATCCAGTAACGCCATGGCCAGCGAATAAGGCTCTTCACCGGTTGAACACGGCAGGCTGAGCAAGCGCAACGGCCGCTCGCCGGCCAGTTCGGCCAGGCGCTTGTGGGCCAGGCCGGCCAGCGCGGTGAACGACTCGGGGTAACGGAAAAACCAGGTCTCCGGAACGATCACCGCTTCGATCAAGGCCTGCTGTTCGTCTGCCGATTGCTGCAGGCGCAGCCAGTAATCGTCGAGGTTGGCGGCATTGAGCGCGACGCAGCGCTGGCGCAGGGCACGCTCGACCATCGGTACGCCTACCGACTCGACGTCCAGGCCTATTCGCTCCTGCAGAAAACGGAAAAAGCGTTGCTGGCTCATGACCACACCTGCTGCTGGCCTGACGGGTTCGGGAACAACAGCTGACGCACGGCGTCACTGAGCAGGTCATCCACCTCGATGCGCTGCAGCAGCCCCTGTGCATCCTGGCGCACCGGGCCCAGGTAAGGGGCTTCGCCGTTATCCAGGCCATAGGGCTGGAACTCCTCCGGGCGGCAGCGCAGGGTCTCGGTGGCCTGCTCCAGGATCAGCCCAAGTTGATGTTCCTGCCGGTAATGCACCAGCACCAGGCGAGTGCTGGTGCGCTCGGCGGCGGGCTCGGCAAAACTCAAGGCACACAGGTCGATCACCGGCACCAGCACACCCCGGTGGGCGAGGATACCGGCGACCCAGGCAGGTGCCTGGGCAATCGGCTTGAGTGGCCGGCGTGGCAGCACCTCGATCACCTCGTGCACATTCAGGGCGAAGCGCTGCTGGCCAAGTCGAAACTGCAGGTACAGCGTGCCCTTGGCGCGGGCCGCCGCTGCCGTATGCGGATGCAGGTCGGTCATGACGATCAGACTTTGAAGCGCGATACGCCGCCGCGCAGGCCTGCAGCCACCTGGCTCAGCTCATCGATGGCAAAGCTGGCCTGGCGCAGCGACTCCACGGTCTGGGTGCTGGCATCGCTGAGCTGGGCCAGGGCCTGGTTGATCTGCTCGGCACCGGTGGCCTGGGCCTGCATGCCTTCGTTGACCATCAGCACCCGTGGCGCCAGCGCCTGGACCTGATGGATGATCTGGCTCAGTTGTTCGCCGACCTGCTGCACCTCGAACATGCCGCGGCGCACTTCCTCGGAGAACTTGTCCATGCCCATGACCCCGGCCGACACCGCCGACTGGATTTCCCGCACCATCTGTTCGATGTCGTAGGTTGCCACGGCCGTCTGGTCGGCCAGCCGACGCACCTCGGTGGCGACCACCGCGAAGCCACGGCCGTATTCGCCGGCTTTTTCGGCTTCGATGGCGGCGTTGAGCGACAGCAGGTTGGTCTGGTCGGCGACCTTGACGATGGTCACCACCATCTGGGTGATGTTGCTGGCCTTTTCATTGAGGATCGCAAGCTTGGCGTTGACCAGGTCGGCGGCGCCCATGACCTGGTGCATGGTTTCTTCCATGCGCGCCAGGCCTTGCTGGCCAGAGCCGGCCAGGCTCGACGCCTGGTCGGCGGCGCTGGTGACTTCGGTCATGGTCCGCACCAGGTCGCGGGAGGTGGCGGCGATTTCACGCGAGGTGGCGCCGATTTCCGTGGTGGTGGCAGCCGTTTCTGTGGCCGTGGCCTGCTGCTGCTTGGAGGTGGCGGCAATCTCGGTCACCGACGTGGTCACCTGGACCGACGAGCGCTGGGCCTGGGACACCAGGTTGGCCAATGCTTCGGCCATTTCGTTGAAGCCACTTTCGATGGCGCCGAACTCATCCTTGCGGTCCAGGCTCAGGCGCATGCTCAGGTCGCCCGAGCGCAGCTTGTCGAGGGCATGCACCACTCGCTGCACGGGTGCGGTGATGGCCCGCATCAGCAGCAGCCCGCAGATACAGGCAGCAATGATCGCCAGCAACAGCGAGATCATCATGCTGCCTTTGGCCGCGCTCACGGCGCTGCCGATTTCTTGGGTGGCGGCGTCGGCCGACTCGCGGTTGTGCTCGATCACCGCGTTCAGGTGCTTGCGCCCGTCGACCCAGGCCGGGGTCAGGACATCGCTGATCAGCCGCTCGGCTTCGGTGTAGTTGTGCTGGCGATAGGCGTCCAGCACCTCGCCGATGAGCTTGATGTAGGTTTCTTCCATCTGCACGAAGTCATCGAACCGGGCCTGG
This sequence comes from Pseudomonas sp. GM84, assembly GCF_000282535.1. Lineage (GTDB taxonomy): Bacteria > Pseudomonadota > Gammaproteobacteria > Pseudomonadales > Pseudomonadaceae > Aquipseudomonas. Next base: position 12,434 of record NZ_AKJC01000131.1, read on the forward strand.
TCGTCACTCGCCTGGATGGTGGCCTGGTAACTGGCCATGTGTTGCTTGAGGCGCGCCTCGAAACTCTTGAACAGCTCCATGTCTGCCGGGGTCACTTCACGGCGGTTGGACAGCCCCACCAGCTGCTGGCTGGTGATATAGCTGTCGACCCAGGCACTGCGGATCATCGAGCTGTAGTAGACCCCTGGAATGCTGTCGGTCCCCACTGCCTCTTCGGCCTTTTCGATCGCCATCAGCCGCGAGTAGGCGGCGACGATCATCAGCAGCATGATGGCGATGATCACGGCGAAACTTGCCAGGATCCGTTGGCGCAAGGTCCAGTTCTTCACATTCAGCCCTCAGGAATTCACAACGAGCGGGAAAAATCGTCGAAGTATAGCGTAGGCGCCCTACGCTTTTGCGGCTGAAATGCGCGGAAAGTGTGGTCTTTACCGATGTACAAGCCTGCTCCCACAGGATCTGCTCGGCCCTTGTGGGGCCCTTGTGGGAGCCGGCTTGCCGGCGATGGCCTGCAAAGCAGGCCCTTGTCACTGCCCAGCAGCAAGCCTCACCTGGTTCTCCAGCTCCTGGCGCAACGCCGGTTCCAGGCGCAGCTGGCGGGCCAGTTCATCCAGGTAGGCGCGCTCCATGAAGTTTTCCTGATCGACCATCATCACGCTGGCCAGGTACATCTCGGCCGCCATCTCCGGTGTTTGCGCCGCGCGGGCGACTTCGGCCGGGTCCAATGGCTTGTTGAGTTCCGCATGCAACCACTGCCGCAGCTCGGCGTCGCTGTCCAGGCGGGTGAATTCGCCTTCGATCAGCTCGCGTTCGCGCTCATCGATATGACCATCGGACTTGGCCGCCGCCACCAGCGCACGCAGTACCGCCTGGCTGTGCTGCTCGGCCTGGGCCGGGGGCAGCCGGTCGAGTGTCTGCGGCGCGGCGCCCTGCCCTGCGCCCTGGCTCGCCTGCCAGTTGCCGTAGGCCTTGTAGGCGAGTACGCCCAGAGCGGCCAGCCCCCCGTAGGTCAGCACTTTGCCGCCCACATTGCGCGTTTTCTTGTTCCCCAGCAGCATGCCCATGACCCCGGCGGCCAACGCCCCGCCGCCAGCCCCGGACAACAATCCGCCGAGCCCACTTGCGCCCGCCGAGGGTTTGCCGGCGCCTGACTGTTTGTTCAGCAGATCCTGGCCGGATTTGAGCAATTGATCGAGCAAGCCACGGGTGTTCATGAACATGTCTCCACGTTGCGAAATGTAACGGCCAGAGTAAGGCCTGCCGTGTGCCGGGCCACCCCTGGATTTGCTTCCAGATGTTGCTTTAGCTGGCAAAAAGCCAACCAGACTCGATATCGCCAACATCCTGCGCAAGCGCACTACGCTTATAACAATCGCATCACTGCTTTCTTGATGACTGCCCCTACCAAGATCTCCAAGAAGAAGAGGGAACACCATGTCAGTGCACAAGACCGCATTGCTCGGCGCCGTGACCGGCGCGCTGCTGGCCAGCGCCGGCCTGCAGGCCGCCGAGCTGCCCAAGGCCCTGGGCGCCACCGAAGGCCGGCTGGATATCGTCGCCTGGCCCGGCTACATCGAGCGCGGCGAGAGCGACAAGGCCTATGACTGGGTCAGCGGCTTCGAGAAGGAAACCGGCTGCAAGGTCAGCGTCAAGACCGCCGCCACCTCCGATGAAATGGTCAGCCTGATGAACAAGGGCGGGTACGACCTGGTCACTGCCTCCGGGGATGCCTCGCTGCGCCTGATCGTCGGCAAGAAGGTGCAGCCGATCAACACTGCGCTGGTCCCCAACTGGAAGAACATCGACCCGCGCCTGCAGAACGGCGGCTGGTACGTGGTCGACAAACAGGTCTATGGCACCCCGTACCAGTGGGGCCCGAACGTGCTGCTGTACAACACCAATACCTTCAAAGAGGCGCCGACCAGCTGGGGGGTAGTGTTCGAGCCGCAGGACCTGCCCGATGGCAAGCCGAACAAGGGCCGTGTGCAGGCCTATGACGGTCCGATCTACCTCGCCGACGCGGCGCTGTACCTGAAATCGGCCAAACCGGAACTGGGCATCCAGGACCCCTACGAGCTGAACGAAGCCCAGTACAAGGCGGTGCTCGACCTGCTGCGCCAGCAGCAACCGCTGATCCACCGCTACTGGCATGACGCCACGGTGCAGATGAGCGACGTGAAGAACGAAGGCGTGGTCGCCTCCAGCTCCTGGGGCTACATGGTCAATGGCCTGAAGGCCGAGAACCAGCCGGTGGCCTCGACCATTCCGAAGGAAGGCGCCACTGGCTGGGCCGACACCACCATGCTGCACGCCGAGGCCAAGCACCCCAACTGCGCCTACAAGTGGATGGACTGGTCGCTGCAGCCGAAGGTGCAGGGCGATGTGGCGGCCTGGTTCGGGTCGTTGCCGGCGGTGCCGGCGGCGTGCACCAGCAGCGAGTTGCTGGGGGCCGAGGGCTGCAAGACCAACGGCTTCGACAACTTCGACAAGATCGCTTTCTGGAAAACCCCGCAGGCCCAGGGGGGCAAGTTCGTGCCCTATAGCCGATGGACGCAAGACTACATTGCGATCATGGGCGGGCGCTAAGGTCGATTGAGTCCTTACCGGCCTCTTCGCGGGGCAAGCCCGCTCCCACAGGGGCTGCGGCGCTACGAATCCTGTGGGAGCGGGCTTGTCCCGCGAAGAGGCCGGTACAGGCAACATAAGCACAGCTGAGTACCGCCCATGCCCCTAGCAGTCCAGTTCACCCAGGTCTCGCGCACCTTCGCCGAGGTCAAGGCCGTCGACCAGGTCAGCATCGACATCGAGGACGGCGAGTTCTTCTCCATGCTCGGCCCCTCGGGCTCAGGCAAGACCACCTGCCTGCGCCTGATCGCCGGCTTCGAGCAACCCGACAGCGGCTCGATTCGTATCCACGGCAGCGAAGCCGCCGGCGTGCCGCCCTACCAGCGCGACGTCAACACGGTGTTCCAGGACTACGCCCTGTTCCCCCACATGAACGTGCGCGACAACATTGCCTATGGCCTCAAGGTCAAGGGCGTGGCCAAGGCCGAACGCCACACACGCGCCGAAGAGGCGCTGGCCATGGTCGCCCTGGCCGGCTACGGCGAGCGCAAGCCGGCACAGCTTTCCGGCGGTCAGCGCCAGCGCGTCGCCCTGGCCCGCGCCCTGGTCAACCGGCCGCGGGTGCTGTTGCTCGACGAGCCACTGGGCGCGCTCGACCTGAAACTGCGCGAACAGATGCAGGGCGAGCTGAAGAAACTGCAGCGCCAGCTGGGCATCACCTTCATCTTCGTCACCCACGACCAGACCGAAGCCCTGTCGATGTCCGACCGCGTGGCGGTGTTCAACCGCGGCCGCATCGAACAGGTCGACACCCCGCGCCAGCTCTACATGAAGCCCGCCACCACCTTCGTCGCCGAGTTCGTCGGCACCTCCAACGTGGTGCGTGGCGACCTGGCCGAGCAGCTCAGCGGTGGCCGCTCGCCCTTCTCCATCCGCCCCGAACACATCCGCCTGGGGGACTCGCCCAGCAGCGGCCAGGACGTTCAGCTCAGTGGCCTGCTGCGCGACATCCAGTACCAGGGCAGCGCCACGCGCTTTGAGGTGCAACTGGACAACGGCCAACTGCTGGCGGTAAGCCAGGCCAACGACCGCTGGCAGGACCAGCCACAACCCTGGCAGGCCGGCCAGCGGGTGCAGGTGCGCTGGCCACGTGAAGCGATGACGGCGCTGCAGGAAACCGTGCTGGTCGAGGGCCGCTGAAATGAGCCTGGCCCAGCCACCTTCAAGCCCGTTGCGCCGGCTATCCAACCTGCTCTACCGGCGCCCCAACCTGTACCTGTTGCTGCTGCTGATCCCGCCGCTGACCTGGTTCGGCGCCATCTACCTGGGCTCGTTGCTCAACTTGCTGTGGCAAGGTTTCTACACCTTCGACGACTTCACCATGGCGGTGACGCCGGCGTTGACCCTGGGCAACTTCGCCGCGCTGTTCAACCCGGCGAACTTCGACATCATCCTGCGCACCCTGGCCATGGCCGTGGCGGTGTCGCTGGCCAGCGCGGTCCTGGCCTTCCCCATCGCCTACTACATGGCGCGCTACACCACCGGCAAGACCAAGGCCTTTTTCTATATCGCGGTGATGATGCCGATGTGGGCCAGCTACATCGTCAAGACCTACGCCTGGACCCTGCTACTGGCCAAGGGCGGCGTGGCCCAGTGGTTTGTCCAGCAGTTGCACCTGGATGGGTTGCTGCAAGCCGTGCTGGCCATACCCGGGGTGGGCGGCAGCACGCTGTCGACCTCGCACCTGGGGCGCTTCATGGTGTTCGTGTACATCTGGCTGCCGTTCATGATCCTGCCGATCCAGGCCTCGCTGGAGCGCCTGCCGCCGTCGCTGCTGCAGGCTTCGGCGGACCTCGGCGCGAGGCCGGGGCAGACCTTCTGGCAAGTGATCCTGCCACTGTCGATCCCCGGTATTGCCGCAGGCTCGATCTTCACCTTCTCGCTGACCCTGGGCGACTTCATCGTGCCGCAACTGATCGGCCCGCCCGGCTACTTCATCGGCAGCATGGTCTACGCCCAGCAAGGGGCGATCGGCAACATGCCGATGGCCGCCGCGTTCACCCTGGTGCCGATCGTGCTGATCGCGGTCTACCTGTCCATCGTCAAGCGCCTGGGAGCCTTCGATGCACTCTGAAAAAGCCTCGACCGGACTGCGCCTGGCAGCGTGGGGTGGTTTGCTGTTCCTGCACTTTCCGATCCTGATCATCGTGTTGTACGCCTTCAACACCGAAGACGCGGCGTTCAGCTTCCCGCCCCAGGGCTTCACCTTGAAATGGTTCGCCGTGGCCTTCGCCCGCCCGGACGTGCTCGAGTCCATCAAGCTGTCGATCCAGGTAGCCTGCCTCGCCACGCTGATCGCCCTGGTGCTCGGCACCCTGGCTTCGGCAGCGCTGTACCGGCGCAACTTCTTCGGCAAGGAGGGGATTTCGCTGATGCTGATCCTGCCGATCGCCCTGCCGGGGATCATCACCGGCATCGCCCTGCTGTCGGCGTTCAAGAGCCTTGGGATCGAGCCCGGGATATTCACCATCGTGGTCGGTCACGCCACCTTCTGCGTGGTGATCGTCTACAACAACGTGATCGCGCGGTTGCGCCGTACTTCGCAGAGCCTGATCGAAGCCTCGATGGACCTGGGCGCCGATGGTTGGCAGACGTTTCGCTACATCGTCCTGCCCAACCTTGGCTCGGCACTGCTGGCCGGGGGCATGCTGGCCTTCGCCCTGTCGTTCGACGAGATCATCGTTACCACCTTCACCGCCGGCCATGAGCGCACGCTGCCGATCTGGCTGCTCAACCAGCTGAGCCGCCCGCGCGACGTGCCGGTGACCAACGTGGTCGCCATGCTGGTGATGCTGGTGACCATGCTGCCGATCCTCGGCGCCTACTACCTGACCCGCGGCGGTGAAAGCGTCGCGGGCAGCGGCAAATGACCTACAAGGAGCCCCCATGCAAATCAACATGCTGATCAACGGTCGCCTGGTCGCTGGCGAAGGCCCGGCGTGGACCGTCCTCAACCCGGCCGAGGGCAGCGCCCTGGTACAGATCAACGAAGCCAGCGAGGCCCAGGTCGATGCCGCCGTGCGCGCCGCCGACCTGGCCTTCGACAGCTGGTCGCAGACCAGCCCCAAGGAACGTTCGCTGGCCCTGCTGGCGCTGGCCGATGCCATCGAAGCACACGGCGATGAACTGGCCAGGCTGGAATCGCAGAACTGCGGCAAACCCTTCGCCGCCGCCCTCAATGACGAAATACCGGCCATCGTCGACGTGTTCCGCTACTTTGCCGGCGCCGCCCGCTGCCTGGGGGGCTCGGCCGCAGGCGAATACCTGCCGGGCCATACCTCGATGATCCGCCGCGACCCGCTGGGCGTGGTGGCCTCGATCGCGCCGTGGAACTACCCGCTGATGATGCTGGCCTGGAAAGTCGCCCCGGCCCTGGCTGCGGGCAATACCGTGGTCATCAAGCCGTCCGAGCTGACCCCGCTGACCGCCCTGCGCTTTGGCGAGCTGGCCAAGGGCCTGCTGCCTGCCGGCGTGCTCAACATCCTCTTTGGCCGTGGGCAAACGGTCGGCAACCCGCTGGTCACCCACCCCAAGGTGCGGATGGTCTCGCTGACCGGCTCGATCCCTACCGGCGCGCACATCATTGGGTCTACCGCCGACAGCGTGAAGCGCATGCACATGGAGCTGGGCGGCAAGGCACCGGTGCTGGTGTTCGACGACGCCGACATCGATGCCGCCATCGACGGCATCCGCACCTTCGGCTTCTACAACGCCGGCCAGGACTGCACGGCGGCCTGCCGTCTGTATGTGCAGAGCGGCATCTACCAACGTTTTGTCGAGCGCCTGGGCAAGGCGGTTTCGAGCCTCAAGGCAGGCGTGCAGGACGCCGAGGACACCGAGCTGGGCCCACTGATCAGTGCCCAGCACCGTGACAAGGTGGCGGGCCTGGTGAACCGCGCCATTGCCCAGCCGCACATCCGCCTGATCACCGGCGGCAAGGCACTGCCAGGCGATGGGTTCTTCTTCGAGCCAACGGTGCTGGCTGACGCCCTGCAGGACGATGAGATCGTGCGCAATGAGGTCTTCGGTCCCGTGGTATCGGTGACGCGTTTCACCGACGAAGCCCAGGCACTGGAGTGGGCCAACGATTCGGAATACGGCCTGGCCTCATCGGTGTGGACCCGCGACACCGGCCGCGCCCATCGCCTGGCGGCGCGTTTGCAGTATGGCTGCACCTGGGTCAATACCCACTTCATGCTGGTCAGCGAAATGCCCCATGGCGGGCAGAAGCATTCGGGGTATGGGAAGGACCTGTCGATGTATGGGCTGGAGGATTACACCTGTGTGCGGCATGTGATGATCAAGCATTGAGGTGAGTCTGCTGGGGCATGGCGCGAGTCATGTAGCGCCCTCGAGATCGAGCGCCGCCCGCGCGGCGCATCGCGGATAAATCCGCTCCTACATTTGTTGCAACGTGCCATGGTCTGTCAGGCCATGGTTGTCCGCCTTTGGCGCCCGTCAAAAAAACGCGTCGAGCCAACAAGGCTGGCAACCATGGCCTATCAGGCAGAGGTACGTTGCAACAAATGTAGGAGCGGCTTTAGCCGCGATGCGCCGCGCGGGCG
>NZ_AKJC01000132.1 GCF_000282535.1 Pseudomonas sp. GM84
CCCGCCGCCGAAGCGGCGGGCGGCCCGACGGCAACGTTGACCATTCCAGGCAGCCAGCCGGTTGCCTAACAGGAGAGCCCGTGTGATCGACAAGAACAACAATAACGGCACTGCCCTTGCCTGTCGCAGCGTCCAGCTTGCCAGCCTGACGGCGGCGATCGTGCTGGCGCCGACGCCGGCCTGGTCCGGGGAAACCCTGGAGTTCGACAACGGCGCGACCATCGACTGGTCGGTGACCACCAGCTACGGCATCGGCGTGCGCCTGGGCAAGCCCAGCGACCGCCTGCTCACGGTCAACGCCGACGATGCCAACCGCAACTTCAACGAGGGCAGCCTGACCACCAACCGGGTCGGTGCCCTCGGCGAGATGATCCTGCGCATGGACAACTATGGCGCCGTGGTGCGCGCCAGTACCTTCTACGACGACGTGTACCACCGCAAGAACGACAACGACTCGCCGGCCACGGTCAACAAGAACGGCGACAACGACGAGTTCACCAGCGATGCGCGCTACTACAGCGGTGGCCGTACCCGCCTGCTGGATGCCTACGTGTTCGGGGGCTGGCGCTTCGACAACGACACGATGCTCGACGTCAAGGCCGGGCGCCATATCGAGTCCTGGGGCGAGAGCCTGTACTACCCCGGCGTCAACGGCGTGCAGAACCCGTCCGATGCGGTCAAGGCCAACCAGCCGGGGGTCGAGGTCAAGGAAGTGCTGCTGCCGGTGGGGCAGGTGTCGGCGTCGTACCGGATCAACCCGCAGTTCACCTTCGGCGGCTACGTGCAGTACGAGTGGAAGGGCACCGAACTGGCCCCGGTGGGCAGCTACTTTTCCGGCACCGACGTGATCGGCCCAGGCCGCGAGTTCCTCATCACGCCAACGGGCAACGTGCCCTACCGCGGCACCGACGAGCCCCGCGACGGCGGCCAGTGGGGGCTGCAGGTGCGCTACCGGCCGGTACCGGCGCTGGAGCTGTCGCTGTTTCACGTCAACTACCACGACAAGAACCCGGCCACCGCGCTGGTCGGCTACGACCCGGTGCCGGTCGGCGGCGGCCTGTCGGCCTTTGTCGCCAATGGCTACCGGGTGAAGTACTTCGAAGACATCAAGCTCACCGGCATCAGCGCCTCGACCAAGCTCGGCGAAACCCAGATCGGTGCCGAATGGTCGTACCGCGACGGCGCGCCCGTGCTGGTCAATACCGGCCTCGGGCCAACCCCGGCCAAGGGCAAGGGCCAGCAGATTCAACTCTCGGCCATGCGCGTGCTGGGCGACCGGCCATGGGCCAGCCAGACCACCCTGACCGGCGAGATTATCCATGTGCGGGTGGACAGCGTCGACGCCACCTCTGCCGCCAGCAACCTGCAAGGCGTGGCCCTGCTGCCCAGCCTGCGCCCTTTGGTCGGAGCTTCCGATGACTACACCTACAAGACCGCATCGGGCTGGAGAAGCCACGACGCCAGCGCCTACACCTTGGGCGCATCGTTCAGTTATCCGGGGGTTTTCCAAGGCTGGGATCTGGAAGTGCCAGTGCGCTTCTCCAACGTGTTCAGCGGCTCGACACCCATGTCCGGAAGCATCGCCGGCGTGCAGGGCGACCGCCGCCTCAGCGTAGGCAGCACCTTCAAGTACCTCGGCAACCTGGAAATCGGCCTGACCTACGTCGGCTACCTGGGCTCGCCCGACCCGATCAAGCGGCCGTATGCCGACCGCGACTACGCCACCTTCTCGATGAAATACACCTTCTGACCGACCACCTGGACAACGCCGAGGCCTGTGGGCCCCGGCATGGAGGCACTATGGGGCTCAAAGGCCACGCAGCAATTGTGGGTACCGCGCAGTACAAGCCGGAAAAGTACGCGACGGCACCCCGGATGTTCCACCTCGAACAGGTCGCCGACCTGGCCGCCCAGGCCCTGCGCGATGCCGGCCTGCAAGCGTCGGACCTCGACGGCCTGGTGATCAACGGCCCGCAGTTCCACGAGGCCTCGGTGTTCGTGCCGGCCATGGCCGCCGAATACCTGGGCCTGCGGCTGAACTTCGCCGAAGTGGTCGACCTCGGCGGCTGCACCTCGGTGGGCATGGTCTGGCGCGCCGCCGCCGCCATCGAGCTGGGGCTGTGCCAGGCGGTACTGTGCGTGCTGCCGGCGCGCATGGCCCCGCTGGGGCCGGATGAGGACGCCGGCTGGATGGCCCGGGCCATGCGCTTTGGTGGCCACAGCACGGCGTTCGGTGCGCCGGAGGCGGAGTTCGACCTGCCTTACGGGCACATGGGCCAGAACACCGGCTACGCCATGATCGCCCAGCGCTACGCCGCGCAGTATGGCTACGACCCCAAGGCGATGGCCAAGATCGCCGTGGACCAGCGCACCAACGCCCAGGCCAACCCGCAGGCGATGTTCTTCGGCCAGCCGCTCTGCATCGAGCAGGTGCTGGGCAGCCGCATGGTCGCCGACCCGTTGCATGTGCTGGAGATCGTCATGCCGGTGGCCGGCGGTGCGGCGATGATCGTCGCCTCCAAAGAACTGGCGGCCAAGGCCCGCAAACGCCCGGCGTTCGTCACCGGCTTCGGCGAGCACCTGGCCTTCAAGTCGCCGTCCTACGCCCAGGACATGCTCCACACGCCGATCGGCCCCGCCTCGCAGCGCGCCTTCGCCATGGCCAGGCTGAAACCGACCGACGTCGACGCCGCGCAAATCTACGACTGCTACACCATCACCGCCTTGCTCACCCTCGAAGACGCCGGCTTCTGCGGCAAAGGCGAGGGCATGGCGTTCGTGCGCGAGCACGACCTGACCTGGCGCGGCGATTTCCCCATGAACACCCACGGCGGCCAGCTCAGCTTTGGCCAGGCCGGCTCTGCGGGCGGCATGTCGCAGGTCATCGAGGCGGTCACGCAGATTGCCGGGGCGGCCGGCGAGCGCCAGCTGCAACGCTGTGACAGCGTGTACGTCTCCGGGACCGGTGGCGTGATGAGCGAGCAGGGCGCATTGATCCTTCAGGGAGCATAACCAGCATGTCCAACAACAAACCGATGCCTGTGGCCACGGAGATTTCCGCACCCTTCTGGGAGGGCCTGAAGGCCCGCCGCCTGCTGATCCAGCAGTGCGGCGCCTGCCAGCAGTGGCTGTTCTACCCGCGCCGGCACTGCCCGGCGTGCCTGGCGCAGGACCCGGCCTGGCGCGAAGTGTCAGGCCAGGCAAGCTTGTACAGCTTCACCTTGACCCGCATCCCGACCTTGCCGGACTTCGCCGACGAGATGCCGCAGAAGCTGGCGGTGGTGGAACTGGCCGAAGGGGTGCGGATCAACACCACCCTGGTGGGGCTGGACGAGGCGCAGATTCGCATCGGCATGCCGCTGCAGCCGGTGTTCGCCCAGGTCGACGGCAAGGGCAACCGGCTGTTGCGCTTTACCGGCCTGGAGCAGGACGTCGGGCGCCTGGAGGCATGGGCCAGCGCCGACGACACGCCACCGGCCGCGCCCGAGGCTGGGCCCGGTGTGCAGGTCGACTGCAACGACGAAGCGGGCTTGAAGGCGCTGGTCAGCGAGCAGTTCAGTGCCTGGAGCAACAGCCTTCTGGTGGACCAGGCGCTGATCGACGCGTTCGCGCAGTTGTCCGGCGACGACTACTGGATCCACACCGACCCCGAGCGCGCCCGGCGCAGCAGCCCGTTTGGCGGCACCATCGCCCACGGTGCGCTGGTGCAGGTGCTGCAGTCGCGGCTGAAGCTGGATTTGGGCTTCGAGATCACCGGGTTCACCACGCAGATCAACTATGGCTCCGACCGCCTGCGCTTCCCGGCGCCGGTGCCGGCTGGCGCGCGGATTCATGCGCGGGCACGGGTCAAGGCGGTGGAGGTGCGTGAGCGGGGGACCCAGTTGACCCTGGAGATCAACACCCATGTGGTCGGGCAGGAGCGACCTTCGGTGATCAACGATCTGGTGATCCTTTACCAGCGCTGATCCCTCAGGGCCCTATCGCCGGCAAGCCGGCTCCCACAGGAACCCCACCGCACTTGAGAACGGCGCACTACCTGTGGGCTTCCACAGGAACTGCACTGAGCCTGAGAGCGGCGCACTACCTGTGGGAGCCGGCTTGCCGGCGATAGGGCCGGACCTGCCATCCCCCATCCGGCCGGCCACCGATTCTTAAGCCATTTGGACGATGTTTCGTTCCGCGCCCCAGCCGACTATCCCATTGCCCCTGCGGCTCTCCCCGCAGGTCCGGCGCCTGACAAGAACAAGAGGAATGGCTCCATGGCTGCTTTGTTCGCGTGTCACCCCAAGGAGCGTTGCCCATGCGCTCGCTGATTGGCTATCTGGTCTGCCTGTTCGTCGGCCTGACCATCACCTACACCTTCCTCCCACGCCCCGAGGCCGTGCCAGCCAACCCGCCGCTTCGCGCCGACCGGGTACAGATCAACGCCTTGCTCGATGTCGGCCGCCGTGTGCTGGCCGTCGGCGAGCGCGGCAGCATCCTGCTCAGCGACGACCAGGGCGCCAGCTGGCAACAAGCCCAGGTTCAACCCCAGCGCCAGGTCGCCCTGACCGCGCTGGTAGCCCTGGACGACCAGCGCCTGCTGGCGGTCGGCCACGACGGCTGGATCCTGCGCTCCGAAGACGCCGGCCAGCATTGGCGCGAAGTGCGCCACGACGACAGCCTTGGCGAGCCCCTGCTGGGCGTCTGGGCCGCCGGTGGCGAGCGGGTGATGGCGTTCGGCAGCTTCGGCAAGTTCTACCAGTCCATCGATGCCGGGCAGACCTGGCAGCCGCTGGCGCTGGACATCGACAGTGCCCACCTCAACGGCATGGACGGCGGCGCCGATGGCCGGCGCATGCTGGTCGGCGAGCAGGGCCTGGTGCTGCGCAGCCGCGATGCCGGTGAGCACTGGCAGACCCTGCCGGCCTTCTACAGCGGTTCGCTGTTCGGCGTGGTGCGCCTGAGCGCCAGCGACTGGGTGACCTACGGCATGCGCGGGCATGTGTTCGTCAGCCACGATTTCGGCGAGCACTGGCGCCAGGTCGAGGTCGGCAATGCGCTGCCGTTGTACGGCCATGCCCGGCTGCCGGGCGGTGGGCTGGTGCTGGTCGGCGCCGGCAGCTCGGTGGTGCGCCTGGATGCCCGTGGCGAGCTGGCCAGCGCCAGCCGCATCAGCGGGCACGGCACCCTGACGTCGGCGGCCATGGTGGGTTCACGCCTGTTGCTGGGCGGTGAGCAAGGGGTTTTCGTTGAATCCGCGGGCAACCTTGCCACGCTGGGCAAATGAGGGACGAACGATGAGTAAGGCACAGACCCGCGTGGCGCGTTGCGTCGAAGCGACCGCCAACGGTTTGATGAAAGGACGCAAGGGCTGGTTGCTGTTGTTCGTGCTGCTGACCCTGGGCCTGGGCTACAGCGCCACGCACACCCAGCTGGACCCGGGCTTCAACAAGCAGATCCCGGTGCGCCATGCGTACATGGTCAACTTCCTGCGCTTCAGCCAGTACTTCACCGGCGCCAACCGCTTCCTGGTCAGCGTGCGCTGGAAAGGCGAGGGCGACCTGTACAACCCGGAGTTCCTCGATACCCTGCGCAAGGTCACCGACGATGTGTTCTTCATCTCCGGGGTCAACCGCGCCAGCGTCACCTCGCTGTTCACCGCCAACGTGCGCTACATCGAGATCACCGAGCAGGGTTTCTATGGTGACGTGGTGGTGCCGCCGCGCTTCAGCGGCAGCGACGCCGACCTGGCCCAGGTGCGCAGCAATGCCGCGGCGTCCGGGCAGATCGGCCGGCTGGTGGCCAACGACCTGAAATCGGCGATGGTGCGCGCGGACCTGCAGGACATCGACCCACAGACCGGCAAGGCGGTGGACTACGCCGAGGTGGCCGAACGCCTGGAAGCGATCCGCCACAAGTACGCCAACGAACACATCGAGATCAACATCGTCGGCTTCGCCAAGCTGGTCGGCGATGTGGTCGAAGGGTTGAACACGGTGATCGGCTTCTTCGTGATTGCCTTTGTCATCACCGCGCTGCTGCTGTTGCTGTATGCCCGCTCGTGGCGCCTGACCCTGGTCGCGCTGGTGGTGGCGCTGCTGCCGGTGGTGTGGTTGCTGGGGCTGCTGCCGCTGCTGGGGCTGGGCATCGACCCGATGTCGATCCTGGTGCCGTTCCTGATCTTCTCCATCGGTGTGTCGCACGCGGTACAGATGACCAATGCCTGGAAGCAGGACGTGGTGGCCGGCGCCAGCTCGCTGGAGGCGGCGCGTTCAGCGTTCTGCAAGATCTTCATCCCGGGCTCGCTGGCACTGCTGATGAACGCCCTGGGTTTTGCCGTGATCATGCTCATCGACATCCCCATCGTGCATGAGCTGGGGGTCACCGCCTGCATCGGGGTGATGCTGATGATCGTCACCAACAAGCTGATGCTGCCGATCATCCTGTCCTGGCTGCGCCTGGAACCGGGCGCGCTGCGCCAGGCCCAGGCCGCCCAGGGCGGGCGCCATCGCCTGTGGTGGCGGCTGTCGGCGCTCGCCGAACCTGGCCCTGCGCTGGTGGTGTTCGGGCTGAGCCTGGCGCTGCTGGTGGCGGGGGCGTGGAAGGCGCGGGAGCTGGCCGTGGGCGATATCGGCGCCGGCGCACCGGAGTTGCGCGCCGACTCGCGCTACAACCAGGACAATGCGCGGATCATCGGCAGCTACTCGATCGGCCTGGACGTGATGTCGGTGTTCGTCGAGGTAAAAGGCATCGAGGAAGGCTGCCTGTCACCGGAAGTGATGCGCGCGGTGGAGGCCTTCGATTTTCGCATGCGTGCGGTCAGCGGCGTGCAGTCGGTGCAGAGCGTGGCCGGCATGGGCAAGCGGGTGATCGCCGGCAACAACGAAGGCAATCCGCGCTGGGCCGCCATCCCCGGTTCCGCCCGCGGCCTTAGCCAGGGCGCCCGGGCCTACATGCCCGACGACGGCCTGGTCACCGAGGGTTGCCAGCAGATGCAGATCCTGGTGTTTCTCACCGACCATGAAGGCGCCACCGTCAGCCATGCGATCGGCGAGGCGCGGCGCATCATCGACGAGGTGCGCACGCCGAAGGTCGAGCTGCTGCTGGCCGGGGGCAACGTCGGCGTGATGGCGGCCTCCAACGAAGCGGTCAAGCGCGCCGAGGTGATCATGCTGGCGGCGTTGTTCGGCTCGGTGGCGCTGTTCTGCTGGCTGACGTTCTTCTCGCTGCGCGCGGTGCTGTGCATCCTGGTGCCGCTGGCGATCGTCGCGATCCTGTGCAACGCGCTGATGGCGATGCTGGGCATCGGCCTCAAGGTCGCCACCCTGCCGGTGATGGCGCTGGGGGTCGGGGTCGGGGTGGACTACGGCATTTACCTGTACGAGCGCATCCAGCACGAGATGGCCGCCGGCGCGGACCTGCGCGAGGCGTTCTACCGGGCCATGTGCCAGCGCGGCACGGCCGCGGTGTTCACCGCCCTGACCATGTCGATCGGGGTCTGCACCTGGGCCTTCGCGCCGCTGAAGTTCCAGGCCGACATGGGCGTGCTGCTGTCGTTCATGTTCCTGGTCAACGTGCTGGGGGCGATCTTCCTGTTGCCGGCGCTGGCGGCCTGGTTCAACCGGGGCCGGCCGTTGGTGGCGCGACAGTCGGCAGCCGGTGCGGTGCTGAGCGGCCAGCCCCGCTGAAGCATCCAGTAACCAAAAAAATAAACCCGGTTGCACCTATTGTCGCCACCGGGGGCCGCCAGCGAGACTGTGGCGCGGGTGTGTTGCAGCGAAGGGGCCACTGGCCCCGCGCCGAAATTATAAAAATAACAAGGGGAGGCCCAGCCTTACCCGAGCGAGGAGAACACTGTGGACAAAGCAGTCTTGACCCATGATGCACTTGCCGCTCTCGGCCTCGACCTGGCCGCCTATGACCGCCTGGTCGGCGAGGTCTACCAGGGCGCCCTGGATCCCAAACTGATGGCCCGGGCGCTGACCAGCTTCCGTACCCTCTACGGGGCCAACTACGCCACCTTGATCCTGCGCGTGCCCGACCAGCCCGACATGGGCGTGATGATCATCTCGGGCGATATCGAAGGGGCGGGCGATGTCAGCTACATGACCTACCCGCAGACCAACACGCCGTTCGCCAACCAGCCGCTCGACCACGTGTTCACCGTCGACGACATCATGACCTCGACCGAATGGGAGCACAGCGCCTACTTCAAGATGTTCTGCGGCCCGCAAGGGGTGTACCACGTGATGGGCGCCGACATCTCCACCCCCGACGGCGGCAAGCTGCGTTTTCGCATTACCCGGCCCAAGCATGCGCCGAACTTCTCGGCCGATGAGCGGGCCCTGTGCGGCATGTTCCTGCCGCACCTGCGCCGGGCCCTGCAGGTGCACAACCTGCTGGACCGCAGCGAGTCGCTCAGCGAGCTGTATTCCCAGGCGATCAGCCGGCTTTCGGTGGCGACCCTGGTGCTGGACGAAAGCGGCAGCGTGCTGCGGGTCAACCCGGTGGCCCAGGAAATTCTCGCCACCGGCGACGGCCTGAAGCTGGTGGGCGGGCGCCTGGAGGCGACCTACCCGAGCGACAACCGCGAGCTGCAGCGTCTGGTTCGCGCGGCGTTCTCGCCGGATGCGCCGAAGAGCGCCGAAGCGATGTCGGTGACCCGGCCTTCGGGGCTGGTCAACCTGGGCCTGGTGGTGGAGTCGATTCCGTCACTGGACTGGGCCGAAGAGAAGGGCAAGCCGGCGGCGCTGGTGTACATCCGCGATGCGGCCAGCAAGTCGCTGGCCAGCGAAGTGGTGACCAAGCAGCTGTTCAACCTGACCCGGGCGGAAACCGCGCTGGCCATGGAACTGGCCAACGGCCTGTCCCTGGAAGAGGCTGCCGAGGTGCTGAACATTCGCCGCAACACGGCCCGGGCGCACCTGCGCTCGATCTTCTCCAAGACCGGCGTGCGGCGCCAGACCGAGCTGGTGCGGATCCTCCTCAACAGCGTGGTGGCGCTGGGCAAGCCGAAGGTGGCGCTCAAGGCCATCGACCGGCTGAAAGTGCCGCCACCGCAACTGGCAGTGGCCATTCCCCAACGGGCTTGAACCCGGCCCCCGCGCGCCGGATTTAGTCCGCCAGGACGATGCCGGCGCGTAGCGGTCCTGCCGATACTGGCCGGACCCATCATGGAGATTCGTTATGTCTGTTACAGCTATCAGTGGCAGTGCCTCGGGCATTGGCGCGGCGGTCAGTGCCGCCTTGCGTGCGGCGGGGCATGAGGTAATCGGTATCGATCGCAGCGACGCCGAGGTGATTGCCGACCTGTCCACCGCCCCCGGGCGTGAGGCGGCCATCGCCCAGGTGCTCGAACGCAGTGGCGGGGTGCTCGACGGGCTGGTGTGTTGTGCCGGGGTTGGCGTGACCGCGCCGTCGTGCGGGTTGATCCTGGCGGTCAACTATTTCGGCGTCAGCCAGCTGCTCGACGGTCTGCAGGATGCCCTGGCCCGTGGCCAGGCCCCGGCGGCCCTGGTGATCGGCTCGGTGGCGGCGACCCAGCCCGGCGCCGAGCAACAGGCAATGACGGCAGCGATGCTGGAGGGGGGCGAGGCTCGGGCGCTGCAGCTGGCCAACGACCTGGGTCAGCCGCATATCGCCTACGCCTGCTCCAAGTACGCGGTGACCCATCAGGCTCGACGCCTGGCACCGGCCTGGGCGCAGCGCGGTATCCGCCTGAACGTGGTGGCGCCCGGTGCGGTACAGACGCCGCTGCACCAGGCCTCGCTGGACGATGCCCGCTTCGGTCAGGCGGTGCGCGATTTCGTTGCGCCGCTGGGGCGTTCCGGCCATCCGGAAGAAATCGCCGCGCTGGTGGCATTCCTGCAATCCCGGCAGGCGGCCTTCATCCACGGCAGCGTGGTGTTCATCGACGGTGGTATGGACGCCATGGTGCGTGCGCCGCGCTTCTGACAAGGACCTGGCATGAACAAAGTGGCATTCATTACCGGCGCCAGCCGGGGTATCGGCCGCGCGGCGGCCCTGGCGTTCGCCCGGGCCGGCTATGACGTGGCGATCAGTGCACGCACCGTGGAAGAAGGCGAACAGCATCCCCATGCCTTGCGCCAGGCCAGCGGCGCGCCGCTGGCGGGCAGCCTCACGGCGACCGCCGAGGCCATTCGCACGCTGGGCGCGCGGGTGCTGGTGGTGCCGATGGACCTGCTCGACAGCAGCACGGCCGAGGAGGCCTGCGCGACGGTGTTGGCCGAGTTCGGGCGCATCGATGTGCTGGTGAACAATGCGATCTACCAGGGCAGCGACCTCAACGCGACATTCATGGCCCTGCAGCCGGACACCCTGGAGCGGATGTTCAAGGGTTACATCCTTACCCCGTTCCTGCTGACCCGGGCGGTGGTCGAGCGCATGTTGGGGCAGGGCGCTGGGGTGGTGATCAATGTCACCTCGGGCGCGGGCGAGAGCGATCCGCCGGTGGCTGCTGACCAGGGCGGTTGGGGTTATGCGTATGGGGCTGGCAAGGCGGCGGTGTCGCGGTTGTCCGGCATGCTTTCGGTGGAACTGGGTGAGCGCGGGATTCGGGCTTATACGCTGAACCCTGGGGTGGTCACCACCGAAGCGCTGAAGGCGACCATTGGCGAGCAGGGTGTGATTGCCTTGCGCGCCGGCAGCGCGCCGCCGGAAGTGCCGGCGGCGGTGATGCTGTGGCTGGCCGAGGATGAGCGGGCGGTGAAGTATCAGCGGCGCACGCTGGCTGCCCAGCCGTTTGCGCTGGAGCATGGGATCGTGGCCGATTGGAGGTAGGAGCGGATTTATCCGCGATGGATCCACCGCGGTGCATGGCCGGGGCTTGCGCCCCGGATCGCGGATAAATCCGCTCCTACAGGCCAACACAGACATTGAAAGCAGCGACGTACCTGTGTGTGGGAGCCGGCTTGCCGGCGATAGGGCCAGCACAGGCTACATCGTCGTGTCTGTCCCGGCCTCATCGCCGGCAAGCCGGCTCCCACAGGTACTCCACGGTTCTCGATGCCTGTGCCGTACCTGTGGGAGCGGGCTT
>NZ_AKJC01000133.1 GCF_000282535.1 Pseudomonas sp. GM84
GGTGCCCGCCGCCGATGACAGCTTGCGGGGGGTGACCCTCTGGCGCGACACGTTGCGTGTGCCCGATGCGGGTGACGAGGCGGCGGCCTGGTTGTCGCAGCTGCTGGGCAAACCCCTGCGCCTGGTCTATTGCCCGGAGCAACGGGCGCGCTACCTGCCCAACGGTTATGGTCTGAACAGTGACCGCGCGGCGTTTCCCGATGGCTTCCCATTGCTGCTCATAGGGCAGGGTTCGTTGGACGAGTTGAACCGGCGGATAGGCCGGCCAATGGAAATGCTGCGTTTCCGACCGAACCTGGTGGTGCAGGGGGCCGAGCCATTCGCCGAAGATGGCTGGAAGCGGATTCGTATTGGCGAGCTGGAGTTTCGAGTGCTCAAGCCCAGTGTGCGGTGCATCTTCACCACACTGGATCCTGCGACCGGGGAGCGCAGCCCGGACCGTGAGCCGCTGACTACCTTGAAGACCTTCCGGGAGAAGGAGGGGGATATCCTGTTCGGGCAGAACCTGGCGGTGGACGGCAGCGGTAGGCTGGAAGTGGGGATGGCGGTCGAGATTTTGGAGTAGTGCTTGGCCTCATCGCCGGCAAGCCGGCTCCCACAGGTACAGCACAGGCCTTGAGGGCAGTGGAGCACCTGTGGGAGCCGGCTTGCCGGCGATGAGGCCGGTCGAAGCTCAGCAGCTATCAGTTGTCATCGAAATACCGCTCATGCCAGTCCACCAGCGGCTGCGGCGCATTGAGCTTCTGCCCGTAGATCACCGAGTACGACAGCACGTTCTGCACGTACTGGCGCGTTTCGTCGAACGGAATCGATTCCACCCACACATCGAAGCTCAAATGCTTGGCGCCCTTGAGCCACTGGCGCACACGCCCCGGCCCTGCGTTGTATGCCGCCGATGCCAGTACCCGGTTGCCGTTGAACTGGCTGTGCACCTGGCTCAGGTAGGCCGCGCCCAGTTGGATGTTCTTGTCCGGGTTGAACACCTGCTGGGGCGATGCCAGCGGAATGCTGAACTTGCGTGCGGTTTCCTTGGCCGTGGCTGGCATCAGCTGCATCAGGCCACTGGCGCCGACGCTGGAGCGGGCATCTTCCATGAACGCGCTTTCCTGGCGCGTGATGGCGAACACCCAGCTCGAATGCAGGCCGCGTACCTTGGCTTCGCGCACCAGGGTATCGCGGTGGGCCATCGGGAAGCGGATATCCAGGTCGTCCCAGTACTGCGCCTGGCTGATGGTGCGAATGGCCGGGAAGTACCAGCGCAGGTCATAGGCCAGGCGCGCCTGGGCGACCATTTCGTCCCGGGTAAAGTGGCGGCTCACGTGGTACCACTCGCGGCGGCCTTCGACGATCTGCCCGCGGGCATGGAATTCCAGGGCGCGCTGCACGCCTGGGGTGTTGCGCACCTTTTTGACCAATGCCGGGCTCAGCACCAGCGGTTTGTTGTTCAGCTGGTACGGCGTCTGCGCACGGTCGGCGGCGAGGAAGCCGTAGAAGTCGCGCTCGCGCGCCACGTTCTTGTACAGCAGCGGAACCTGCGGGTTGTTCGGCTGCGCAAGCTCCAGGCTGCGCGCTTGCCAGTACTTCCAGCGGTTACTGCTGGCCAGGTCCTGCGGCAGGCGTTTGGTCAGCTCGTAGGCATCTTCCCAGCGGCCCAGGCGCAGCAACAGGCGCAGGCGCCACTCGCTGACGGTGTTGTCGCGCAGTTCAGGGTCGTAGCGGGTCATCAGGTCGAGGGCCCGCGGGTCGTAGCGGCGCGCCAGGGTCAGGCCGATCTCGCGGGCGATGGCGACCTTTTCGTCGCGAGAGAAGTGCATGCGCTGGGCGTAATCGTCAAGCAGTGCCATGGCCCGTTCAGGGTCCTGGCGGGCCAGGCGGCGCAGGCCGAGGCTGACCACGTCGGACATGGCTTCATTGACGGGGGTGAAGCGCGACGGTTGATTGAGCAGCTCGGGCTTCTGCGCCACGTCGATCAGCAAACGACCCTGCGGGCCGAGCGTGGTCAGGCCCTGGACCAGGCTGTTGGCCAGGCTGTAGTTACGTGCCTGGGCCGCCAGCTTGGCGCGGTTCCAGCGCTTGGCCTCGGTCAGTTGACCTTCGGCGGCCCACATGCCGAACAGGGTGTCACAGGCGGCCGGTTGCGACTTGCCCACGTTCCACAGTTTCTCGGCGCTGGCATAGCCTTCGGCACGCTTGCCGTGGCTCAGCTCGTACTGGCCATTGAGGCAGTCCAGCTCGGTGAAGTTGAGCTTGGGGTCGTAGTACTTGACGAAGGTGTTCCACTCGCCACGTTCTGCCAGCCAACGCAACCAGCGCAGTTTCATCCAGTTGGCCTGGGGCAGGTCGCCGTGCTTGGCGAGGAAACCTTCGATTTCCTCGTTGCTGGCGCTCTTGAGGCGCGCGGTGAGTTCGTCGTAGGCCAGGTAGGGCGTCAGTGGATAGTCGCGCAGTTCCTGGGCATAGCGCAGGTAAGGGCCTTTGTCGCCCTTGGCCAGTGCACGCTTGGCCTGGTCGTAGTACTGGCGCTGAAGGGTGAGGTCGGTGGCCTGCGCCACGTTGGCGGTGGCGGCGGTGAGCAGCAGGCAGGAAGCAATCTGTAACAGGCGGCTGCGCATGATACGTCCGGGCAGTTGAACCATGGGAAAGTGACGGCGAAGCCAGCACTGTTGGAAGCTATTGCCTTAGCTTAGCCGTTTGCCGGCAGCGGGTGAAAGCACTGTGCTTGTATCAAGGCGTTAACACCGACCGGATGTCGCAATACCCTGGCAGGGAGGTCAACTTAATGCTGGAACGGGCCAACTCAGGTAGAATGCGCGCCCGCTTTCTGGAGACGAACATGACCCTGCTCAAATTCAGCGATGTGTCCCTCGCATTCGGCGCGATGCCGCTGCTGGACAAAGTGTCCTGGCAGATCGCCCGTGGCGAGCGGGTGTGCATCATCGGCCGCAACGGCACCGGCAAGTCCAGCATGCTACGCCTGGTAAAGGGCGAGCAGAAAGGCGATGACGGCGAGATCTGGCGCGCCCCCGGTCTGAAGATCGGCGAATTGCCGCAGGAGCTGCCGGTGGCGGACGAGCGCAGCGTGTTCGACGTTGTGGCCGCCGGGCTGGATGGCGTCGGCGAGCTGCTGGCCGAATACCACCACCTTAGCCAGAACATCCACGGCGACGAAGACCTGGAAAAGCTCATGCACGTCCAGCACGAACTGGAAGCGCGTGACGGCTGGCGCCTGCAGCAGGTGGTGGAAAGCACCCTGAGCCGCCTGCAGCTGCCGGCCGAGAAAACCCTGGCCGAGCTCTCCGGTGGCTGGCGTCGTCGCGTCCTGCTGGCGCAGGCGCTGGTTTCCGAGCCTGACCTGCTGCTGCTCGACGAGCCGACCAACCACCTGGACATCGGTGCCATCGCCTGGCTCGAAGAGGCCCTGAACGGCTTCAACGGTGCTGTGCTGTTCATCACCCACGACCGTTCCTTCCTGCAGAACCTGGCCACCCGCATCCTCGAACTGGACCGCGGCGGCCTGATCGACTGGAACGGCGACTACGCCAGCTTCCTGGTGCACAAGGAGGCCGCGCTGGCCGCCGAGGAAACCGCCAACGCGCTGTTCGACAAGCGCCTGGCCCAGGAAGAGGTGTGGATCCGCCAGGGCATCAAGGCTCGCCGTACCCGTAACGAAGGCCGAGTTCGTGCGCTCAAGGCCCTGCGCGTCGAGCGCAGCGAGCGGCGCGACCGCCAGGGCAAGGCGAACATCCAGATCGAAGCGGCGGAGAAATCCGGCAAGCAGGTGATGGTGCTGGAAAACGTCAGCTTCTCGCACCCTGAAGGACCGATGCTGGTCAAGGACTTCTCCATGGTCCTGCAGCGTCAGGACCGTATTGGCCTGCTGGGCGCCAACGGCACCGGCAAGACCACGCTGCTCAAGCTGATGCTGGGTGACCTGGAGCCCACATCGGGCAAGGTCGAGCGTGGTACCAAGCTGGAAGTCGCCTATTTCGACCAGATGCGCCACCAGCTCGAGCTGGAAAAGACCGTGATCGACAACCTGGCCGAAGGCCGCGACTTCATCGACATCGATGGCCAGAGCCGGCATGTGCTGAGCTACCTCGGTGACTTCCTGTTCAGCCCGCAACGTGCCCGCACGCCGGTCAAGGCGTTGTCCGGTGGTGAGCGTGCGCGCCTGCTGCTGGCCAAGCTGTTCAGCAAGCCGGCCAACCTGCTGGTGCTCGACGAACCGACCAACGACCTCGATGTGGAAACCCTCGAGCTGCTGGAAGAAGTGCTGTGCAACTACAAAGGCACGGTACTGATGGTCAGCCACGACCGGGCGTTCCTCGATAACGTGGTCACCAGCACCCTGGTGTTCGAAGGGGAGGGTAAGGTACGCGAATACGTGGGCGGCTACGAAGACTGGATCCGCCAGGGTGGTTCGCCGAAGTTGCTGGGCGTGACCGAAAGCAAGGGCGGCAAGTCCGAACTCAACAGTGCGGTGGTCGAGAAGGCGCCGGTCGAGGCTGCGCCTGAGCCGGTGGCGCCGGTGGCCGATGCCGCGAAGAAGAAGCTCAGCTACAAGTTGCAGCGCGAGCTGGAGATGTTGCCGGGGCAGATCGACGCGCTGGAACAGCGCATGGCGGTGGCTCAGGAAGAGGTCAATGCAGCTGGCTTCTATCAGCGGCCGATTGCCGAGACTTCGGCGGTGCTGGCGCAGATCGAGAAATTGCAGGGCGAGCTGGATGTGCTGGTAGAGCGTTGGGCTGAGCTGGAAGGCTGAGTTCGACCTTTTGGCCCTATCGCCGGCAAGCCGGCTCCCACAGGTACTGCGCAGTTCTCTGGATCTGTGACAGCCCTGTGGGAGCCGGCTTGCCGGCGATGAGGCCAGTGCTGGCTACATCATTCCTTTTTCTGCAACCGCACCGCCAGCACGTCGCACGGCGCGCCGTGCAGCACGTCATTGGCAGTGGAGCCCAGTAGCAACGCCAGGCCATGCCGGCCATGGCTGCCCACTACGATCAGGTCGCACTGCTGGTCCTTGGCCAGTTGGTGGATTTCCTGGCGTGGCTGGCCGTAGGTCAGGTGTGAATCGCCACGGTTGATGTCGGGATACTTGTTGAACAGCCGTTCCATGCGCTCTTTGGCCTGGTCGAACTGCTGCTGTTGCAGTTGCGAAAGGTCCATGGGTACATCGCCGCCAAAGGCCATGGCCATCGGTTCGACGATGTGCACCAGCGAAACCTTGGCACCGGTAGGTTCGGCGAGCTTCATGGCACGTTTGATCACCGGGTCGCACTCTTCGGTGAGGTCGACGGCGACCAGAAGATGTTCGTAGGACATGAGCTGTACTCCTGACAATCGCGATAGTAGAAGTATGGTCGCTTTCGGGCAGGTCTTCCGTGAAACCGAGTAACCCGCTCATTTGCAACGCTTTATGGAATCTACAGATATGACGGTATGGCTGGTGGTGTCAATCCTTGCGCTGATTCTAAGTCCGCTTTCCTGGTTGCGCCTGTCGCGCAAACAGGGCGAACAGATGAGCCTGCGCCTGGAGGCGCGGCGCATGGGCCTGGCCATGCAACTGGCGCCGCAGCAGTGGCCGCACTGGCTGGAAAAGGAACCGCCCAGCCCTTGCCCGCAGTACCACCGGGCCCGGCGTCGGGGGCATGAGGACAGCTGGTGCTACTGGCAGGTCAGCCCTGGTGTGTGGTGGAACAAGTGGCGTGAAGTGTGCGAGGAGCCGCGCCTGATGGAAGTGTTCGCCCGCCTGCCAGAGACCGTCTACAAGGTCGAAGCCGACACGCGCATGATCGCGCTGTACTGGAGCGAACGGGGTGATAAATCTGTGTTGCAGGATATTGCTCACGCCTTCGAAACCCTCGCTTGATCGCAGCGTAACGGCTGTACCGTAACGACAAAGCGGCAACCCGGCAGCGCCCTTCGAGGTGCTGCTGGGTTGCCGCTTTGTCGTTTCTGCACTGCAGAAAAGGCCAGGCAGGCCGGGAATTTCAGGGAGCGAGTGGGAGTGTAGCCAGGTTTGCGCTCCGTGCATGAAAAATGCACCTCTGGGCCACTTTCGTGGTCAATCGCTGACATGAATGATCAGCAATCACTGTCACCATGTTTTGCCCCCGGCTGATGGAAAATGACCGGAAAGTCGCGTTTTCACCGTGCTCGTGAGCATTTGACAACGCGGATCTTTTCGGAGAATGTGTGCAGACCCAAATCAAACGGGCGTATGAATTGAGCGTTTGTATGTCACACCGCTCGAACAGAATCCCGACTAGCGCGCTGACGGGTGTGCCTGGGGCAAGGGCAGCGAAGGGCTGCTTTTTCACCAGCGATCGGCGTGTACAGTTCAGCTTCCATATCGTGGAGATCAGTTGATGATTTACGAAGGTAAAGCCATCACGGTTAAGGCTCTTGAAAGCGGCATCGTCGAACTGAAGTTCGACCTCAAGGGTGAGTCCGTCAACAAGTTCAATCGCCTGACCCTGGACGAGCTGCGCCAGGCCGTCGACGCCATCAAGGCCGACGCCTCGGTGAAAGGTGTGATCGTCAGCAGTGGCAAGGACGTGTTCATCGTCGGCGCCGACATCACCGAATTCGTCGAAAACTTCAAGCTGCCCGAAGCCGAGCTGGTGGCCGGCAGCCTGGAAGCCAATCGTATCTTCAACGCCTTCGAAGACCTCGAAGTCCCGACCGTGGCGGCCATCAACGGCATCGCCCTGGGTGGCGGCCTGGAAATGTGCCTGGCGGCCGACTATCGGGTCATGTCCAGCAGCGCCAAGATCGGCCTGCCCGAAGTCAAGCTGGGGATCTACCCGGGCTTCGGCGGTACCGTGCGCCTGCCGCGTCTGATCGGCTCGGACAACGCCATCGAGTGGATCGCCGCCGGCAAGGAAAACCGCGCCGAAGACGCGCTGAAGGTCGGTGCCGTCGACGCTGTGGTCGCCCCTGAACTGCTGCAGGCCGGTGCCCTCGACCTGATCAAGCGCGCCATCAGCGGCGAGCTGGACTACAAGGCCAAGCGCCAGCCCAAGCTGGAAAAGCTCAAGCTCAACGCCATCGAGCAGATGATGGCCTTCGAAACCGCCAAAGGCTTCGTCGCGGGCCAGGCCGGCCCGAACTACCCGGCACCGGTCGAAGCCATCAAGAGCATCCAGAAGGCCGCCAACTTCGGCCGTGACAAGGCCCTGGAAGTCGAAGCGGCAGGTTTTGCCAAGCTGGCCAAGACCTCGGTCGCCGAGAGCCTGATCGGCCTGTTCCTGAACGACCAGGAACTCAAGCGCAAGGCCAAGGCCCACGACGAGATTGCCCACGACGTGAAACAGGCCGCCGTGCTCGGCGCCGGTATCATGGGCGGCGGCATCGCCTACCAGTCGGCGGTCAAAGGCACCCCGATCCTGATGAAGGACATCCGCGAGGAAGCCATTCAACTGGGCCTCAACGAAGCGTCCAAGCTGCTTGGCAAACGCGTCGAGAAGGGCCGCCTGACCCCGGCGAAAATGGCCGAGGCACTCAACGCCATTCGTCCGACCCTGTCCTACGGTGATTTCGCCAACGTCGACATTGTCGTCGAAGCCGTGGTCGAGAACCCGAAGGTCAAGCAAGCCGTGCTGGCGGAAGTGGAAGGCCAGGTGAAAGAGGACGCGATCCTCGCCTCCAACACCTCGACCATCTCCATCAACCTGCTGGCCAAGGCCCTCAAGCGCCCCGAGAACTTCGTCGGCATGCACTTCTTCAACCCGGTGCACATGATGCCGCTGGTCGAAGTCATCCGTGGCGAGAAGTCCAGTGACGTGGCGGTTGCCACCACCGTGGCTTACGCCAAGAAGATGGGCAAGAACCCGATCGTGGTCAACGATTGCCCGGGCTTCCTGGTCAACCGCGTGCTGTTCCCGTACTTCGGCGGTTTCGCCAAGCTGGTCAGCGCTGGCGTCGACTTCGTGCGCATCGACAAGGTCATGGAGAAGTTCGGCTGGCCGATGGGCCCGGCCTACCTGATGGACGTGGTCGGCATCGACACCGGCCACCATGGCCGCGACGTGATGGCCGAAGGCTTCCCGGATCGCATGAAGGACGAGCGTCGCTCGGCCGTTGACGCCCTGTACGAGGCAAACCGCCTGGGTCAGAAGAACGGCAAGGGCTTCTACGCCTACGAGACCGACAAGCGCGGCAAGCCGAAGAAGGTCTTCGATGCCACCGTGCTCGATGTGCTCAAGCCGATCGTCTTCGAACAGCGCGAAGTCACTGACGAAGACATCATCAACTGGATGATGGTACCGCTGTGCCTGGAGACCGTGCGCTGCCTGGAAGATGGCATCGTCGAAACGGCTGCCGAAGCGGACATGGGCCTGGTCTACGGCATTGGTTTCCCTCCCTTCCGTGGTGGTGCGCTGCGCTACATCGACTCGATCGGCGTGGCCGAGTTCGTCGCCCTGGCCGATCAGTACGCCGACCTGGGGCCGCTGTACCACCCGACTGCGAAGCTGCGTGAAATGGCCAAGAGCGGCCAGCGCTTCTTCAACTGAGCGGTCAAAGAGCTAGAGCGAGAATATTGATATGAGCCTGAATCCAAGAGACGTGGTGATTGTCGACTTCGGTCGCACGCCGATGGGCCGCTCCAAGGGTGGCATGCACCGCAACACCCGCGCCGAAGACATGTCGGCGCACCTGATCAGCAAGTTGCTCGAGCGCAACGACAAGGTCGACCCGAAAGAAGTCGAGGACGTGATCTGGGGCTGCGTCAACCAGACCCTGGAGCAGGGCTGGAACATCGCCCGCATGGCGTCGTTGATGACCCAGATCCCGCACACCTCGGCCGCCCAGACCGTCAGCCGCCTGTGCGGCTCGTCGATGAGCGCGCTGCACACCGCTGCCCAGGCGATCATGACCGGCAACGGCGATGTGTTCGTGGTCGGTGGCGTGGAGCACATGGGCCACGTCAGCATGATGCATGGCGTCGACCCCAACCCGCACCTGTCCCTGCACGCGGCCAAGGCGTCCGGGATGATGGGCCTGACCGCCGAGATGCTGGGCAAGATGCATGGCATCACCCGTGAGCAGCAGGACCTGTTCGGCCTGCGTTCGCACCAGCTCGCCCACAAGGCGACTGTCGAAGGCAAGTTCAAGGACGAGATCATCCCGATGCAAGGGTATGACGAGAACGGCTTCCTGAAGGTGTTCGACTTCGACGAGACCATTCGCCCGGAAACCACCCTGGAAGGCCTGGCTTCGCTGAAGCCTGCGTTCAACCCCAAAGGGGGTACCGTCACCGCCGGTACTTCGTCGCAGATTACCGACGGTGCTTCGTGCATGATCGTCATGTCCGGCCAGCGTGCCATGGACCTCGGCATCCAGCCGCTGGCCGTGATCCGCGCCATGGCCGTGGCCGGTGTCGACCCGGCAATCATGGGCTACGGCCCGGTGCCGTCGACCCAGAAAGCCCTCAAGCGCGCTGGCCTGACCATGGCCGACATCGACTTCATCGAGCTCAACGAAGCCTTCGCTGCACAGGCCCTGCCTGTGCTGAAAGACTTGAAAGTGCTCGACAAGATGAATGAGAAGGTTAACCTGCACGGCGGCGCCATTGCGTTGGGCCACCCGTTCGGTTGCTCCGGGGCGCGGATTTCCGGCACCCTGCTCAACGTCATGAAGCAAAATGGCGGTACCCTGGGTGTGGCCACCATGTGTGTCGGCCTGGGTCAAGGCATCACCACTGTCTTCGAACGCGTCTGATCGCAACGCAAGGCAGCAGCCGGGGCCTCGTGCCCCGGTTTTTGTTTTTTTACGAAAATAGTTTCAAGAGGGTAAGCGGCATGCAGATACAACCAGGCGTATACCGGCATTACAAAGGGCCTGAGTACCGTGTCTTCAGTGTTGCACGGCACTCCGAAAGCGAAGAGTGGATGGTCTTCTACCAATGCCTGTATGGTGATTACAGCTATTGGGTACGCCCTCTTTCCATGTTCCAGGAGTCCGTCGAGGTTGACGGCGAGCAGGTGCCGCGCTTTGCTTTGGTCAAGGCCGAAGAAGGGCTGCCTGGGGTGCCTGGCAAGTCGCAAGAGTGAACGACCGCGCTTGACCTCACTCTTTTGCCACTATATATAGCGGTGCCGCGTCTGGCACCTGACGCGTTTTTCATCTTCAGATTCAGGAATACTCCGATCCATGGGCAAATCGCTGGTCATAGTGGAATCCCCGGCCAAGGCCAAGACCATCAACAAGTACCTGGGCAACCAGTACGTGGTGAAGTCGAGTATCGGCCACATCCGTGACCTCCCCACCAGCGGTTCGGCCAGCGCCAGCAAAGAGCCGGCCGCCAAGCGTGGCAAGGCTGCTGCGGGTGAGGCTCCGGCCCTGTCGCCGAAAGAAAAGGCTCGCCGCCAGCTGGTGGCACGCATGGGCGTCGACCCCGAGCACGGCTGGAAGGCCAAATACGAGATCCTGCCCGGCAAGGAAAAGGTGATCGAAGAGCTGCGCCGCCTGGCCAAAGATGCCGACACCATCTATCTCGCAACCGACTTGGACCGCGAAGGGGAAGCCATTGCCTGGCACCTGCGCGAGGCCATCGGCGGCGATGACACCCGCTACAAGCGCGTGGTGTTCAACGAAATTACCAAGAAAGCCATCCAGGAAGCGTTCTCGCAGCCTGGCGAGCTGGACATCGATCGCGTCAATGCCCAGCAGGCACGCCGCTTCCTCGACCGCGTAGTGGGCTACATGGTTTCGCCGCTGCTGTGGTCCAAGATCGCCCGTGGCCTGTCGGCCGGGCGCGTGCAGTCGGTGGCGGTGAAGCTGGTGGTCGAGCGTGAGCGCGAGATCCGTGCCTTCAACCCCGAAGAGTACTGGGAAGTGCACGCCGACCTCGGCACCGCCAAGAACGCCCAGGTGCGCTTCGAAGTGGCTCGCGAGAAGGGCGAAGCGTTCAAGCCGCTGAATGAAGCCCAGGCCATGGCTGCGCTGGAGAAGCTCAAAGATTCCAGCTACAGCGTCATCAAGCGCGAAGATCGCCCGACCAGCAGCAAGCCGTCGGCACCGTTCATCACCTCCACCCTGCAGCAGGCTGCGAGCAATCGCCTGGGCTTCGGGGTGAAGAAAACCATGATGATGGCCCAGCGTCTGTACGAAGCCGGCTACATCACTTACATGCGTACCGATTCGACCAACCTGTCGGCCGACGCCCTGGACATGGCGCGCAGCTACATCGAGCGTGAGTTCGGCAAGCAGTACCTGCCGGAAGCGCCGCTGGTGTACGGCAGCAAGGAAGGCGCCCAGGAGGCGCACGAAGCGATTCGCCCGTCCGACGTCAACACCCACCCGACCAAGCTCAGTGGCATGGAGCGGGACGCCGAGCGTCTGTACGAGCTGATCTGGCGCCAGTTCCTGGCCTGCCAGATGCCGCCGGCGCAGTACCTGTCCACCAGCGTCACCGTGGCCGCTGGCGATTTCGAGCTGCGCGCCAAGGGCCGCATCCTCAAGTTCGACGGTTACACCCGCGTGCTGCCGCAACAGAGCAAGCCGGGCGAAGACGACGTGCTGCCGGAAATGGCCCAGGGCGAGTCGCTGAAGCTGATTCAGCTCGACCCGAGCCAGCACTTCACCAAGCCGCCGGCACGCTTTACCGAAGCCAGCTTGGTCAAGGAAATGGAAAAGCGCGGTATCGGCCGCCCGTCGACCTACGCGGCGATCATTTCCACCATCCAGGACCGCGGTTACGTCACGCTGCACAACCGTCGTTTCTACTCCGAGAAGATGGGTGACATCGTCACCGAGCGCCTGTCGGAAAGCTTCTCCAACCTGATGGACTACGGCTTCACCGCCGGTATGGAAGAGAACCTCGACGACGTGGCCCAGGGTGAGCGTGACTGGAAGCACGTGCTCGACGAGTTCTACGGTGATTTCAGCAAGAAGCTGCTGACCGCCGAGTCTGCCGAAAACGGCATGCGCGCCAACCAGCCGACCATGACCAACATTCCGTGCAAGGAATGTGGCCGGCCGATGATGATTCGTACCGCCTCCACCGGCGTGTTCCTCGGCTGCTCGGGTTACACCCTGCCGCCGAAAGAGCGCTGCAAGGCCACCGTCAACCTGGTACCGGGCGACGAGATTGCCGCCGACGACGAGGGCGAGTCCGAATCCCTCGTGCTGCGTGGCAAGCACCGCTGCCCGATCTGCGCCACGGCCATGGATGCCTACCTGCTCGACGAGAAGCACAAGCTGCATATCTGCGGTAACAACCCTGATTGCGTCGGCTACGAGATCGAAGAAGGCAGCTACCGCATCAAGGGCTACGAAGGGCCGAGCCTGGAGTGCGACAAGTGCGGCAGCGAGATGCAGCTCAAGACAGGCCGCTTCGGCAAGTTCTTCGGTTGCACCAACCCGACGTGCAAGAACACCCGCAAGCTGCTCAAGAGCGGTGAGGCAGCGCCACCGAAGATGGACAAGGTGGAGATGCCGGAGCTCAAGTGCGAGAAGGTCGACGACACCTATGTGCTGCGTGATGGTGCTTCGGGGTTGTTCCTGGCGGCCAGCCAGTTCCCCAAGAACCGCGAAACACGCGCGCCGCTGGTGCTGGAGATCCTGCCGCACAAGCATGAGATCGACCCGAAGTATCACTTCCTTTGCGATGCGCCGCAGAAGGACCCGGATGGCCGCCCGGCGGTAATTCGCTACAGCCGCAAGACCAAGGAGCAGTACGTGCAGTCCGAGGTCGATGGCAAGCCGACCGGCTGGAAGGCCTTCTACGACGGCAATGCCTGGAAAGTCGAAGACAAGCGCTGATTCTTCTGTGCATTGATTGGGGCCGCTTTGCGGCCCCATTTCATTGGTGACAAGCACCCCCCGATCCTTGAAACTGCAGGTATTCGCCCTGCAGCCTTTAAGGAGGCCACCCGACATGGCCCAGGAACTCTACACCCGCACCAACCAGAAACTGTTCTTCGCCGGCCTTGCCCTGGAATCCATGGCCAAGGCAGTCGAAAGTCAGGCGATGAATGCCCAGGGCCTGGTCCAGGCCGAGCGCGAGTCAGCGTTATTCCACCTGTATGGTGCGTTGCTGGGGTTGTGTCATGAGATCGCTGGCTACTATCGGTTGCCGACAGCCCCCACTGTCGAACAGCTGCTCGCCGACGACGCCCTGAATGCCATCGCCATTCCAGAAGTGGCCGAGTTGCTGGAGCTGGCCCGTCAACGCGAAACCTGGTTGGCGCAACTGCTCAGCGCTTATGCCGATTTGTTCCGACCACCTGTCGTGAAGAAAACGCCGAAAACCGATGTCACCCAGCCCCTGATCCAGGCCGTCAATCTCGATCAACCCGAGCAGCCTGCGCTTTCGCGTGAGGAACTGGAAAGCTGGCGCAGCAATCTCAAGGGCTTGGTGAGACGTTTCCGTGACGCGTTGAGTGAGTGCTGATAGCCGTCGCGGCTGGTACACTACTGGCCTTTCGTGGAGAACAGCCCTATATGTCTACGTCGTTTCTGGAAATTGTCGAGTTGCCTGATGGCCGGATCGAACTGCGTCGCGCCGAGGATGAAGGCTCCCTGGTAACCCTGGATTTCTCGGAAGACGCCAAGGCATTCCTGCAGGGCCAACATGTCGAAGTCGCCAAAGCCATGCTGAGTGTCGGTGTGCAGATGGCTGGCCGTCTCATGGATGGCGAGTTGGAGCGCGACGAAGGGCCGCGCGTGCTGCACTAAACCCCGATTATCAATCGCGAGACAGGCAAAGCCTGAACATCAGCCGAGGCGGATGTTCAGGCTTTTTGCGTTTCCGACACTGGCGGCACGTACTAGTTGCTGGCGTGCCGTGGCATTGACACTACCCAGCCAGCTCACCACCGTGTGGCTGCGCCCCAGGCGCAAGGCTTCGCAGGCCAGTTGCAGCGCACTCTGGTTGCCACCTGGCTGCAACAGCAGGATGCGCTCGCGGTTCAGGCCGGCATCGCGCAGCCAGGCCTGGGTCAGGCTGGCGGGCGGGGCGATCAGGGTCAACCAGCGGGCCTCTTGCTCTTCGCTCAATTCGCGCAATACCGGTGCCAACAGGCTCTGGCAATGCTCGGGTGCGCCACGCAGGGACAGTTCGCTGAACAGCTCCGGCCGGCTGCTTTTTCGTGCCTGCTCAGTGGCCTTCAGGCCTGGCAAAACCGGTTGTGCAAGGAAGGCTTCGAACAATGGAAGCTGAACCTGCTGGTGTGTTTGGGTGAACTGCTGCATGACGCCTCCTGGATCAGCGGCGAATAACGCCGACACTCAAACCTTCGATCACCAGATCCTGTTCTTTCAGGTCGACTTCGATAGGGGCGAATTCGGGGTTTTCAGCGATCAGCCAGACCCTGTTGCCTTCGCGCTTGAAGCGCTTGACGGTCACTTCATCGCCGATACGGGCAACGACGATCTGGCCATTGCGGGCCTCGCGGCAGGTGTGCACTGCCAGCAGGTCGCCGTCGAAGATGCCGACGTCCTTCATGCTCATGCCGTGTACACGCAGCAAGTAGTCGGCGCGAGGGTGGAAGAAGGTCGGGTTGATGTTGCAGGATTGCTCGATGTGCTGTTCGGCGAGGATCGGCGCACCGGCCGCGACCCGGCCAATGATCGGCAGGCCGCTTTCTTCGCTCTTGGCTTCGACGCCTGGGATGCGGATGCCGCGCGATGCCCCCGGGGTCATTTCGATGGCACCCTTGCGGGCGAGCGCCTTGAGGTGCTCTTCAGCAGCGTTGGGTGACTTGAAGCCCAGCTCCTGGGCGATTTCCGCGCGGGTTGGCGGGAAGCCGTTGTCTTCGAGGCAGCGTTTGATGAAAGCCAGGATTTCGGCTTGGCGTGGCGTCAGTTTCAACATGGCGAGCGCTCTGTCTTTTTATACAGTGACTGGAATTATATACAGTACTGGATGCGCTGCAAGCGCCAAAGATGCATTAAAAGCCGCAATCGGCTCATCATGGCGCTTGCAGCCTGCAGCTTGGCGCATTTAAATGGCGACCGCCCGGTCACCTGACCTTGACACAGGCAGGTCTGAAACGTATGTTTCAAACACCTGTTTGTCTGCCTGCCGGAGTAGTCATGGCCCAATCGGAAACCGTTGAACGCATTCTCGATGCTGCCGAGCAGCTGTTCGCGGAAAGGGGGTTTGCGGAAACCTCGTTGCGGCTGATTACCAGCAAGGCCGGGGTCAACCTGGCGGCGGTCAACTACCATTTCGGTTCGAAGAAGGCACTGATCCAGGCTGTCTTCTCTCGCTTCCTCGGGCCGTTCTGCGCCAGCCTCGAACGCGAGCTGGAACGGCGCCAGGCCAAGCCCGAGCAAAAGCCCAGCCTCGAAGAGCTGCTGGAGATGCTGGTCGAGCAGGCCCTGGCGGTTCAACCACGCAGCAACAACGACCTGTCGATCTTCATGCGCCTGCTGGGCCTTGCCTTCAGCCAGAGCCAGGGGCATTTGCGTCGCTACCTTGAGGACATGTACGGCAAGGTGTTCCGCCGCTACATGCTGCTGGTCAATGAGGCGGCGCCGCGCATTCCGCCGCTGGAACTGTTCTGGCGCGTGCACTTCATGCTCGGTGCCGCAGCGTTCAGCATGTCCGGTATCAAGGCCCTGCGCGCCATTGCCGAAACCGATTTCGGCATCAATACCTCGATCGAGCAGGTCATGCGCCTGATGGTGCCATTCCTGGCGGCTGGCATGCGCGCCGACAGTGGCGTTACCGACAATGCCATGGCCTCGGCCCAGCTACGCCCGCGCAGCAAGACCGGCAGCACCACCGCCAAGGCCTGAAGGCTGGGCGGGGCAGGGCGCTTCGGCTAAGCTAGCGCCCATGCCCGACCTCGATTTCCTGCACATCTCCCTC
The DNA here is from genome assembly GCF_000282535.1 of Pseudomonas sp. GM84. Taxonomy (GTDB): domain Bacteria; phylum Pseudomonadota; class Gammaproteobacteria; order Pseudomonadales; family Pseudomonadaceae; genus Aquipseudomonas. Next base: position 15,824 of record NZ_AKJC01000133.1, read on the forward strand.
GCCGATCAGCGCCTCTATGGCTTTGCCCATGGGCAGCTGCGCGTGCGCCTGGAAGTGTCTACCGCGCGCAACGGCGCCGGCGAGCGCAATGGCTCGGGGTGTACGCCGCGTGGGTTGCATCAGGTGCGCGCGAGAATCGGCGCGGGCTTGCCACTCAATGCAGTGCTAAGCGAGCGGCGCTGGACCGGTGAGATCTGGTCGCCGCCCTTGCACGCGCAATTTCCCGGGCGTGACTGGATCCTGACCCGCATCCTCTGGCTCAGTGGTTGCGAGCCGGGAGTCAATCGTCTGGGCGCGGTGGACACCTTCCGCCGCTACATCTACCTGCATGGCACGCCGGACACGGAACCCTTGGGCGTACCGCTGTCCCATGGCTGCATACGCCTGCGCAACACCGATCTGATTGGCCTGTTCGAGCGTGTACCGGCGCATTGCCCGGTGCGTATCGACGAGGCCGCCTGCCCTCAGTGGGCTTCCATTAGTTTGCAATGAAGGATTGTCTATGACCGCCAGCCTGCAAGGCTCCCTGATGGTGGATATCGCCGGTAAATGGCTGACCGCCGAGGACCGCCAGCTCTTGCGCCAGCCTGAAGTGGCCGGCCTGATCATCTTTGCCCGCAACATCGACAGCCCGCGCCAGGTGCGTGAGCTGTGTGCGTCTATCCGCGCCGTGCGCCCCGACCTGATCCTCGCGGTGGATCAGGAGGGCGGTCGGGTGCAGCGTCTGCGTCAAGGTTTCGTACGGTTGCCCGCCATGCGCGCGATCGCCGACAACGCCAATGCCGAGTACCTGGCCGAGCAATGCGGCTGGTTGATGGCCACCGAGGTGCTGGCGGTCGGCCTGGACCTGAGTTTCGCTCCGGTACTGGACCTGGATCACCAGCGCAGCGCGGTGGTTGGCAGCCGTGCCTTCGAAGGCGACCCCCAGCGTGCCACGCAATTGGCCGGTGCGTTCATTCGCGGCATGAACGCCGCGGGCATGGCCGCTTGCGGCAAGCACTTCCCAGGGCATGGCTGGGCCGAGGCGGACTCGCACGTGGCCATCCCCACCGACGAGCGTAGCCTGGAGCAACTGCGCCAGGCCGACCTGGTGCCGTTCACCCGTCTCAGTGGGCAGCTGGCGGCGGTGATGCCGGCGCACGTCATCTACCCGCAGATCGACAACCAGCCTGCCGGGTTCTCGCGCCGTTGGCTGCAGGACATCCTGCGTGGCGAGCTGGGCTTTGACGGGGTGATCTTCAGTGATGACCTGTCGATGGCTGGGGCGCATGTGGTCGGCGATGCGGCGAACCGTATCGAGGCGGCGTTGAGCGCCGGTTGCGACATGGGCCTGGTGTGCAATGACCGGGCGGCGGCTGAGCTGGCGTTAACTGCGGCGCAGCGCTTGAAGGTCAAGCCTTCGTCGCGGATTGCGCGGATGCGAGGGCAGGGCTTTGCGCGTACCGATTACCGACAGCAACCGCGTTGGCTGGAGGCGCTGGGGGCTTTGAAGGACGCGCAGTTGATCGACTGATCAGCGGGCTGTACCGGCCCCTTCGCGGGACAAGCCCGCTCCCACAGGAATTTGCACTCGATTGACCATTGCAGTGTTCCTGTGGGAGCGGGCTTGTCCCGCGAAGGGGCCGGTCCTAGCGCCCACGCTTTCCGGGCAATGGGGCAAACAGCGCTTCGATCTCCTCATCCCCAAGCCGCCACTGCCCCGCCTGCCCGCCATCAAGCAGGCTCGCCGCCAACGCGGCCTTCTCCTGCTGCAATTGCTGGATCTTCTCTTCCACCGTACCCCGGGTAATCAGCTTGAACACGAACACCGGCTTGTCCTGGCCGATTCGATAGGCGCGGTCGGTGGCCTGGTTTTCGCTGGCCGGGTTCCACCACGGGTCGAAGTGGATCACCGTATCCGCAGCCGTCAGGTTCAGGCCGACGCCGCCGGCCTTGAGGCTGATCAGAAACACCTCGCTGTCGCCCTGCTGGAACTGCTGCACCGGCGTGCGCCGGTCGCGGGTGTCGCCGGTGAGCAGGCTGTAGCGGATCTTGCGTTTTTCCAACTCCTCCTCGATCAGCGCCAGCATCGAAGTGAACTGCGAAAACAGCAAAACCCGCCGCCCTTCGCTGAGCAGCTCGTCGAGCATCTCCAGCAGTGCGCCGAGCTTGCCTTTGTCGGCCTGGTTGCCTTTGCTCTCGACGCCTTTGACCAGGCGCAGGTCGCAGCACACCTGGCGCAGCTTGAGCAGGGCGTCGAGGATCACGATCTGGCTGCGTGACGCGCCGTTGCGGGCAATCTCGTCGCGCACTTTCCTGTCCATGGCCACCCGCACCGCCTCGTAGGTGTCGCGCTGGGCGTCGCTGAGCTCGACCCAGTGGACCATTTCGGTCTTGGCCGGCAGTTCGGTGGCCACCTGTTCCTTGGTGCGGCGCAGCAGGAACGGGCGTATGCGGCTGACCAGGTGGGCCAGGCGCTCGCTGTCGCCATGGCGCTCGATCGGCGCGCGGTACTCCTGGTTGAAGCGCTTGACCTCGCCCAGCCAGCCGGGCATCAGGAAGTGGAAGAGTGACCACAGCTCGCCCAGGTTGTTTTCCATCGGCGTGCCGGTCAGGCACAGGCGCTGGTTGGCCTGCAACTCGCAGACGGCGAGGGCGGCCTTGCTGGTGCTGCTCTTGATGTTCTGCGCTTCGTCGAGCACCAGCACGCTCCAGGTTTTTTCGCGCAGGTGAGGCAGGTCCCGCGGCACCAGGGCATAGGTGGTGAGCACCAGGTCGTAGTCGCCCAGCTTGTCGAAATGCTTGCTGCGGCCAGGGCCGTGCAGGGCCAGCACGCGCAGGCCCGGGGCGAAGCGGTGGGCCTCGTCCAGCCAGTTGGGCACAAGGCTGGTGGGCATTACCGCCAGGGCCGGGTTGGCCAGGCGCCCGTGCTGCTTTTCCAGCAGCAGGTGGGCGAGGGTCTGCAGGGTCTTGCCCAGACCCATGTCGTCGCCGAGGATGCCGCCAGTGCCCATTTCGCGCAGGGCCTGGAGCCAGTTCAGGCCTTGCTGCTGGTAGGGGCGCAGGGTTGCGTTCAGCTCGGTGGGCAGTTCGACCTGCAGGTCGCGGGCATCGCGCAGGCGCCGGCCGAGGTCACGCACATGGGCGCCGCCTTCCCAGTGCAGGGGCAGGTGCTCGATGTCGTTCAGGCGCGCCGCGTCGGCGCGGACCATGCGCAGGGTCGGGCCGACGGCGTCTTCGTGCAGGTACAGCTCGCCAAGGGTGCCCATCACCGCCTTGATCCGCCCGTAGGGCAAGGCGACGCGAAGTGCCGGGCTGTCCAGGCGGCCACGGTTGAGGTCGATCAGCAGGTGCTCGTCGTCACTGCGTCGGGCCAGCTCGCTGGGGCGCAGCAGTTCCGGGTTGCTGCGCAGCAGTTGCAGCACGATCGGCAGCAGGCTGTGGCGCTGGCCGTCGACGACGATGCCCAGCTCCAGGTCGAACCATTCGTGGCCTGGGGCTTCGTCGATGCTGGCGTACCAGTCGTCCACTTCCTGCAGGTTGAAGGCGAAATCGCGGTGAATGTCGATGTCCCAACCCGCTTCGCGCAAGCGCGGCAAGCCTTCGCGGGCGAAGTGCAGCCAGGCTTCGTCATCGGGCAGCTGGTGCATCTCGCCGGCGCTGTCGGGGAGTGCCTTGCTCTGCCGGGTGGCGGGCTTGAAGCCGAGGTCGCGCAGGGCCTTGCGCAGCGCCTGCTCGGCCTGGGGCTGGCGGCGAATACGCTGGCTGGTGGCGCCGATCAGGCGGGCCAGGGGCTTGTCGTCACTGCCGATGGCGCGCAGGCCATCGTAGTCGAACGACAAGGCGGCGCGGTGTTGCATCTGGCGCTGCATACGGCCGGTCTTGGGCATGTAGGCGCTGAATTCGAGGCTGCCGAGGGTCAGATGACCTCTTGGCAGGACGCCATCGAGCTGCTCGGTGCTGACGGTGGTAGGCGTTGGGACTTGGCGGTTCAAGGCGTTCAATCGATGACTCAAGGGTACGACCAGGTGTTCTGGGACGGTGGGCGCGCGTGCAAGCTGGCTGGCAATGAAGGGGTCCAGGTCATGTTGCAGCTTGCCAAGCAGGTGCGCCGTTCGGTCGACGTAGTACATGGGTTCGACGGGCAGTGCCAGCAATTGGGTCTGCTCGCCGTGGTACCAGGCGCCACGGTAGCTGCCATCATCCAGCCTGACCCAGCGGAACCTGGCCTGAATTTCCGGCCCGGCCAGCAGCGGGAGGGGATCGCTGTTGTAATGCAGGCGCCCTGTGGCCAGGGCGTAGCCGAGCAATTCCGCACCTTGCTTGCCTTCCAGGTCGACCACGGGGCGCGTCGCATCGCTGCTGGCATCGATCAGGCGCAGCAACCGGGCATCGTCCTGGGTGACGTAGCGGGGTGGGTAGTAGATCAGTTCAGGCAAGGAGGTGATCTTGCCAAAGTGCACGGTGTCGTCCGCTTGCCGGGTGCCTTTGACCACTTCCAGCGTGCAATGCTGATTGCCCGCATGGATCAGGTAGTGAATGGCCGGGCCTTTGCGTTGGGGCTTGGGCGCGGCCACCCGTTGCCCGGTGGTTTCGAGTGTCTCAACCCATTGGTCGAGAGCAGGGGACAGCAGCAGCGCCGCTTGCTGTGGGGCCATCTGGCTGTCGAGCGGCCGGCCACCCTGCTGCACATTCAGCACGACGGCGACACAGTGTTTGCAATTCAAGCCGACCGGGCAGCTGCAGCGCCCGAAAATGCGCAGTTCGGGGCCGTTCAGCAGCAGTTGGATCGTCTGGCTGTAGCGTTCACCAGACGATCCCTCGCAGGTGGCTTCGATGGACTTTTCATTCAGTGACAGGATTCGCGTGCGCGCTTGCGCGGCGTATTCGCGGCCTCGCTTCAGGGCTCCCTCCTGGATGTAGTCGACCCAGTCCGGGTGAGCCTTCAGCAGCTGCTGCGCATCCTCCTTGCTCACATCACTGCTCCATCATCTCCGGGTCCATCACCGGCGTTTTCGGTGTGCCGGGCGGGGTAACCTTCAACAGCAGCGCCAGGTGGCCGCCGTCCATGAAGGTCAGCTGGCCGCCCTTCATGTTGCTGTTGTTCTGCTTGAACTGTTCGCTCTGCAGCACGTTGCCGTTGCTGTCGAGCTGGTTGACCCAGAAGTTGGCCTCCACTGCGATGAAGCGGCCTTCGGTGAGGCTCAGGTTGCCTTCGATCGGGAAGTGCCCGAACTGCTCCTGGCCGGCGCCCAGGGCGATGCGGCTGGGCTCGCTGCCGACCTGCTGCTGCCAGGCCTTGTGCAGCAGCACGGTGTAGTCGGCGGTGGCCTGCAGGCGGGTGACTTCATCTTCCAGCGCCAGTGGGCGTTCGGCACCCTTGTCCAGGCGCGGGGCGCCGGCGCTCCAGTCTTCCGGCGCGAACGGGCTGGTGAAGGCGGGCACGCTGTTTTGCCGCACCAGGATCATTTCCACCTGATACAAGCCTTCGGCGAAGGCGGCCGGCGCGAACAGCGCAAGCAACAAGGTCAGGCAACGGATGGCACGCATGTTTCTTCCTTAGGCTGTCTGTGGGGTCAAGCGCTCGAACAGCGCTTCCAAAGTGTTGAATCGTTCGTCGGGGCGTTCCATTGGCACGAGGAAGCGGAACTGGGTCGCGCCTTCGAACTTGTAGCGTTTGGGCTGGCCCTGGATCAGCTTGATCAGGGTCAGCGGGTCGACGGGGGTTTCGGCCTCGAATTCGAGCTTGCCGCCATTGGGGCCGGCGTCGACTTTCTTGATGCCGAGCTTTTCTGCCTGCAGCTTGAGTTGGGTCAGGCGCATCAGGTTCTTGGTCGGCTCGGGCAACAGGCCGAAGCGGTCGATCATTTCCACCTGCAGGTCCTTGAGGCCTTCTTCGTCGGCCGCCGAGGCAATGCGTTTGTACAGGATCAGGCGCGCGTGCACGTCCGGCAGGTAGTCCTCGGGGATCAGCGCCGGCAGGCGCAGGTTGATCTCCGGGCCGCCACTCAGGGGCTGCTCGAGGTTCGGTTGCGCACCCTTGCGGATGGCCTTGACCGCGCGTTCGAGCATTTCCATGTAGAGGGTGAAGCCCACGGCCTGGATCTGTCCGCTCTGGCCTTCGCCGAGCAGCTCGCCGGCACCGCGGATTTCCAGGTCGTTGGTGGCCAGGACGAAGCCTGCCCCCAGGTCCTGGGTGTTGGCGATGGCCTCCAGGCGCTTCTCGGCGTCGCTGCTGACCTTCTGCCGCGCAGGGGTCAGCAGGTAGGCGTAAGCCTGGTGGTGGCTGCGCCCGACCCGGCCGCGCAGCTGGTGCAGCTGGGCCAGGCCGAACTTGTCGGCGCGCTCGATGACGATGGTGTTGGCGCTGGGCACGTCGATGCCGGTTTCGATGATGGTCGAGGCGATCAGCACGTTGAAGCGCTTGTGGTAGAAGTCGCTCATCACCTGTTCCAGTTCACGCTCGCGCATCTGCCCGTGGCCGATGCCGATACGCGCTTCCGGAACCAGTTCGGCGAGGTCGGCGGCGCACTTCTCGATGGTCTTCACGTCGTTGTGCAGGTAGTACACCTGGCCGCCGCGCAGCAGCTCCCGCAGCAGGGCTTCCTTGACCGTGCTGTTGTTGTGCTCCATGACGAAGGTGCGCACCGACAGGCGCCGCGCCGGTGGCGTGGCGATGATCGACAAGTCGCGCATGCCGGCCACGGCCATGTTCAGGGTGCGCGGGATCGGCGTGGCGGTCAGGGTGAGGATATCCACCTCGCTGCGCAGGGCCTTGAGCTGCTCCTTCTGGCGTACGCCGAAGCGGTGCTCTTCGTCGATCACCACCAGGCCCAGGTCCTTGAAGCGCACATCATCCTGCAGCAGCTTGTGGGTGCCGATGAGGATATCGATCTTGCCTTCGGCGAGGTCGGCGGCGGCGGCGGCCACTTCCTTGGCCGACTTGAAGCGGCTCATCACCTCGACCGTCACCGGCCAGTCGGCGAAGCGGTCGCGGAAGCTGTTGTAGTGCTGCTGGGCGAGCAGGGTGGTGGGCACCAGGACGGCCACCTGGCGGCCACTGTGCACGGCAATGAAGGCCGCGCGCATGGCCACTTCGGTCTTGCCGAAACCGACATCGCCACACACCAGGCGGTCCATCGGCTTGGCCGCGAGCATGTCGGCGCGCACGGCTTCGATGGCGTTCTGCTGGTCCGGGGTTTCCTCGAAGGGGAAGCCGGCACTGAAGGTGGCATAGTCGGCAGCCGGGTCGGCGAAGGCGTAGCCTTTGCGCGCGGCACGGCGGGCGTAGATATCGAGCAGCTCGGCAGCCACGTCGCGAACCTGCTCGGCGGCCTTGCGCTTGGCCTTCTGCCAGGCTTCCGAGCCCAGCCTGTGCAGGGGCGCCAGGGCGTCGTCGCTGCCGGTGTAGCGGGCGATCAGGTGCAGGTTGGCCACCGGCACGTAGAGCTTGGCGCCCTCGGCGTATTCCAGGGTCAGGAACTCGGCGGCCTGGCCTTCGATCTCCAGGGTGGCCAGGCCCAGGTAACGCCCTACGCCGTGGTCGATGTGCACCACCGGCGCGCCTTCACGCAGTTCGGTGAGGTTCTTGATGACCGCATCGTTGGCGGCCTCGCCGCGCTTGTCGCGGCGCCGGCGCTGCATCACGCGCTGGCCGAACAGCGGGCTTTCGGCGACCAGGGCCAGGCCCGGGTCTTCGAGCAGCAGGCCCTCGTCGAGCGGGGCGATGGTGATCGCCAGGCGTTCCTTGCCGGTAATGAAGTCAGTCCAGCCTTCGACCGTCTGCGGCCTCAGCTTGAGGCGTTCGAGCAGCTCCAGCAGGACCTCGCGACGACCCGCCGACTCGGCAGTGAACAGCACCCGGCCAGGGAACTGGTCGAGGAATTCGGACAATGCCGCCAATGGCTGGTTGGCCTTGGCCTCGATGGCCAGGTTGGGCAGGGCGCGTGCAGGGAAGCGCTCGCGGCCGGCACCCGGTTCCACTTCGTCGGCGCTGACCACCACCCGTGGCCACTGCTTGAGCTGGGCGAAGCAGTCTTCTACCGGCAGGAACAGCTCGGCCGGTGGCAGCAGTGGGCGGGTCAGGTCGCCGCGGCGGTCTTCATAACGCCCGCGCACATCGTTCCAGAAGTGCTCGGCGGCCTGTTCGACGCCCGGCAGGGAGAACACCTGGGTGTCGCTGGGCAGGTAGTCGAACAGGGTCGAGGTTTCTTCGAAGAACAGCGGCAGGTAGTACTCGATGCCGGCGGGAATGATGCCGCTGGCCAGGTCCTGGAAGATCGCGCTGCGGCGGAAGTCGACGTCGAAACGCTCGCGGAAGCGCGCCTTGAAGCGCGTCACCTCTTCCTTCTGCATGGGGAATTCGCGCGCCGGCAGCAGGCGGATCGAGTCGACCTTGTCGATCGAGCGCTGGGTCTCCGGGTCGAAGGTGCGCAGGGTCTCGATTTCGTCGTCGAACAGGTCGATGCGGTAGGGCAGCTTGCTGCCCATCGGGAACAGGTCGATCAGCGCCCCGCGCACGGCGAACTCGCCATGCTCGTAGACCGTGTCGACGCAGCGGTAGCCACTGGCTTCCAGGCGCGTGCGCATCTGTTCCACGTCGATGGTCTGGCCCACGTCCAGCACCAGGCTGCTGCCGAGCAGAAAGCGCGTTGGCGCCAGGCGGTGCAGGGCGGTGGTGATCGGCACGACGAGGATGCCATGGCTCAGCTCCGGCAGCCGGTAGAGGCTGGGGATG
>NZ_AKJC01000134.1 GCF_000282535.1 Pseudomonas sp. GM84
GGCGATGAGGCCGGGACAGGCTGAAACTACAGGCTCAACAACACTTCGGCCCGGACTTGCCACCGTAACGCGCTTCCTGGCGTTCGCGGAAGAACGCCTCGTAGCTCATCACCGGCTTGTCCGGGTGCTTGGTCTGCATGTGCTCGACATAGTTGTCGTAGTCGGGCATGCCGACCATCAGGCGGGCTGCCTGCCCCAGGTACTTACCCAGTCGACCCAGGTCGTTGAACATCGCAGCAGTCCTCTCAAGCGTCAGGCAGGGCCTGGAACGGGGTTTCCTTGTCGGTACGCTCTTTGCGGCCGAGGGCGGCGTAGCCAACCTTGACGGCGAAGAACAGCACGCTGAACACCACAATCAGGAACAGCACGGTCAGGCCGGCGTTGGTGTAGGCGTTGAAGATCACATGCTGCATCTGCCCGATGTCCTTGGCCGGGGCCAATACCTGGCCGGCGTCCAGCGCGGTGCTGTACTTCTTGGCCAGGGCCAGGAAGCCAACGGCCGGGTTCGGGTCGAACAGCTTGATCAGGCCCGCAGTGGTGGTGCAGATCAGCAGCCACACAGCCGGCAGCAAGGTGACCCAGACGTAGCGCTGGCGCTTCATCTTGATCAGCACCACGGTGCCGAGCATCAGGGCGATACCCGCCAGCATCTGGTTGGAGATGCCGAACAGCGGCCACAGGGTGTTGATGCCGCCCAGCGGGTCGATCACGCCCTGGTACAGCAGGTAGCCCCACAGGGCCACGCAGCCGGCAGTGCCGATCAGGTTGGCGGTCCACGACTCGGTGCGCTTCAGGGCTGGCACGAAGCTGCCCAGCAGGTCCTGCAGCATGAAGCGGCCGGCACGGGTACCGGCGTCCACCGCGGTAAGGATGAACAGGGCTTCGAACAGGATCGCGAAGTGGTACCAGAAGGCCATGGTGTTTTCACCCGGCAGCACCTGGTGGAGGATCTGCGCGATACCCACCGCCAAGGTCGGCGCACCGCCGGCACGGGCCAGGATGGTGTGTTCGCCGATGTCGCGGGCGACCGCCTCCAGTTGCTCAGGGGTGATCAGGAAGCCCCAGCTGCTGACCGTTTGCGCCACCGAAGCGACGTCGGCCCCGACCACGGCGGCCGGGCTGTTCATGGCGAAGTACACGCCCGGCTCGATCACCGATGCGGCGACCATGGCCATGATGGCGACGAACGATTCCATCAGCATGCCGCCGTAGCCGATGTAACGGGCGTTGGTTTCGTTGTCCAGCAGCTTCGGCGTGGTCCCCGAGGAGATCAGCGCGTGGAAGCCGGACACCGCACCGCAGGCGATGGTGATGAACAGGAACGGGAACAGGGTGCCTTTCCATACCGGGCCGGTGCCGTCGGTGAACTGGGTCAGCGCCGGCATTTTCAGCTCGGGCATGGTCACCAGGATGCCGACAGCCAGGGCAATGATGGTACCGATCTTGAGGAAGGTCGACAGGTAGTCACGCGGCGCCAGCACCAGCCAGACCGGCAGTACGGCAGCAACGAAGCCGTAGCCCACCAGCATCCAGGTGATCTGCACGCCGGTGAAGGTGAAGGCCGGGCCCCAGACCGGATCCGCGGCGATCTGGCCCCCCAGCCAGATCGACGCCAGCAGCAGCACCACGCCGACCACCGAGATCTCGCCGATGCGGCCCGGGCGGATGTAGCGCATGTAGATGCCCATGAACATCGCGATCGGGATGGTCGCCATCACCGTGAACATGCCCCACGGGCTCTCTGCCAAGGCCTTGACCACGATCAGCGCCAGCACCGCGAGGATGATGATCATGATCAGGAAGCAGCCAAACAGGGCGATGGTCCCCGGGATGCGGCCCATCTCCTCGCGCACCATGTCGCCCAGCGAGCGGCCGTTGCGGCGGGTGGACAGGAACAGGACCATGAAGTCCTGTACCGCACCGGCCAGCACCACGCCGGCGATCAGCCACAGCGTGCCGGGCAGATAGCCCATTTGCGCGGCAAGTACCGGGCCGACCAGCGGGCCGGCGCCGGCGATGGCGGCGAAGTGGTGACCGAAAAGAATGTGTTTGTTGGTCGGGACGTAGTCCAGGCCGTCGTTGTTGAGCACCGCGGGGGTGGCTCGGCGTGGGTCCAGTTGCATCACCTTGGTGGCGATGAACAGGCTGTAGTAGCGATAGGCGACCAGGTAGATGGCAACCGACGCGACCACGATCCACAAGGCATTGATCGCCTCGCCGCGACGCAGGGCAACCACACCCAGCGCGCAGGCCCCTATGACTGCCAGCGCCAACCACGGAATGTGGCGTAGCAGGCTATTATTGTTGTTCATGGTTTAGTTCCAGCTGGTGGATTGGAAAAGACCGCCCATCGAGTCTAGGGCGAGTCATCGCGCATTGCCACACTTGCTTGGGTCTAGAGCCTCTGCGTCCAGATTGCGGTACCTGATGCACATAACCACTAACTATAGTCAGGATGTGTCACCCGAGGACCCGCCCATGAGCGATCACGACGAACGCAGGCGCTTCCAGCGCATCGATTTCGACGCCCCCACCGAACTGCGCCAGGGCGATCGCCGCTGGCCGGTAAAATTGCTCGACCTGTCGCTGAAAGGCCTGCTGATCGAGTGCCCCAGGCCCTGGGATGCCGACCTGACCCAGGATTTCGATGCAATCATCCACCTCGACCGCGACGTTCGCGTGCAGATGCAGGTGGAATTGCGCCATGAAGAGCCCACGCGGCTGGGCTTCGTCTGCCTCTACATCGACATCGATTCGATGTGTCATCTGCACCGTCTTGTGGAATTGAACGTGGCCGACAGCACCGAAATGATGCGGGAACTGCGCGAACTCATCGAATAATGGAATCTCTTAGCTAGCTAATAGCTTTCCCACCTTGTGTTTCTTGTCTACCCAGACAGCTTTAAGCCTGGGTAGCCGCACTTTGTACACACCCCTCTAGCACAGCATTTAAAGACTTGGTACGCGATCTGCATTGCCTCTCGGGACGCACTACCAGGTCGCCTGTACGCGCTCCGATCAAAATATTGTATACAATTCTTGTGGCAATCATTTGTAGGAAGTGTCTACAGTAGCGGCACAACAATAAACAGCGAGCCTGCTCAATGACTACGTCCCCTAGCACGTCTCCCGCCAAGCGCCCCGAGGATGAAAACCTCGGGCTTGGCGCCAACCTGGCTTATGGTCTGCAACACGTACTGACCATGTATGGCGGGATCGTCGCGGTACCCCTGATCCTCGGGCAGGCTGCAGGCCTGAACGGTGCCGAAATCGGCATGCTGATCGCCGCCTCGCTGTTTGCCGGTGGCCTGGCCACGCTGTTGCAGACGCTGGGTCTGCCGTGGTTCGGTTGCCAGTTGCCGTTGGTACAAGGTGTGTCGTTCGCAGGGGTTGCGACCATGGGTGCGATTCTCAGCAGCGAGGGCGGTGGTGGCCTGCCTGGCGTGCTGGGCGCAGTGATGGCCGCCTCGCTGATCGGCTTCTTGATCACCCCGGTGTTCTCGCGCATCACCAAGTTCTTCCCGCCGCTGGTGACCGGCATCGTCATCACCACCATCGGCCTGACCCTGATGCCCGTGGCCGCACGCTGGGTGATGGGCGGCAACAGCGCCTCGCCAGAGTTCGGCAGCATGGCCAACATCGGCCTGGCGGGGTTGACCTTCGCCATCGTGCTGCTGCTGAGCAAACTGGGCAGCGCAACCATCTCGCGGCTGTCGATTCTGCTGGCCATGGTGATCGGCACGCTGATCGCCTGGGCACTGGGCATGACCGACTTCAGCAAGGTCGCCGAAGGCCCGATGTTCGCCTTCCCCACGCCGTTCCACTTCGGCATGCCGACCTTCCACATCGCGGCGATCCTGTCGATGTGCATCGTGATCATGGTGACGTTGGTGGAAACCTCGGCCGACATTCTCGCCGTGGGTGAGATCATCGAAACCAAGGTCGACTCCAAGCGCCTGGGCAATGGCCTGCGCGCCGACATGGCGTCGAGCATCCTGGCGCCGATCTTCGGCTCCTTCACCCAGAGCGCCTTCGCCCAGAACGTCGGCCTGGTGGCCGTGACCGGGGTCAAGAGCCGCTATGTGGTGGCCACCGGTGGTGTGATCCTGGTGGTGCTCGGCCTGCTGCCGGTGATGGGCCGGGTGATTGCCGCGGTCCCCACCCCGGTACTGGGCGGCGCAGGCATCGTGCTGTTCGGCACCGTGGCGGCCAGTGGCATCCGCACCCTGTCAAAGGTCAACTACAAGAACAACGTCAACCTGATCATCGTCGCCGCCTCGCTGGGCTTCGGCATGATCCCGATTGCCGCGCCGACCTTCTACCACCACTTCCCGAACTGGTTCGAGACCATTTTCCACTCCGGCATCAGCTCGGCGGCGATCATGGCCATCCTGCTGAACCTGATCTTCAACCACTTCACCGCCGGCAACTCGGACCAGCAGTCGGTGTTCGCCGCAGGCTACGAGCGCACCATCCAGTACTCGGACATTTCGTCGCTGCGTGATGGCGACTATTTCAAGGATGGCAAGCTGTTCGATGCCGAGGGCAACGAGGTGCCAGTGATGGAGATGGACGAGCAAGGGAACGCGACGCCCAGGCGCAGTGCGGTCGCCGAGCATTGACCGCTGACTGAGCGGTTACGCGGGGGAGCCGATGCGCATCGTCGGCTCCCCTTTTTGTTTGTCTGCACTGGCCTCTTCGCGGGACAAGCCCGCTCCCACAGGAACTTCACATCTTCCAGGGCCTGTGGTGTCCCTGTGGGAGCGGGCTTGTCCCGCGAAGAGGCCGGTACTGACAACGGATTACTCGAACAAGGCATCCAACGCCTGTTCCAGCCGGGTCACGGCAATCACCTGCAACCCCGCCGGCGGCTCCTTCGGCGCATTGCCCTTGGGCACGATGGCCCGCTTGAAGCCATGCTTGGCCGCTTCCTTCAACCGCTCCTGCCCGCTCGGCACCGGTCGCACCTCACCCGAAAGACCGATCTCACCGAACACCAGCAGCCCATGGGCCAACGGCCGGTTGCGCAAGCTGGACATCACTGCCGCCAGCAAGGCCAGGTCGGACGCGGTCTCCAGCACCTTCACCCCGCCTACCACGTTGAGAAACACATCCTGGTCGTGGGTGGGAATGCCGCCATGCCGGTGCAGCACGGCCAGCAGCATGGCCAGGCGGTTCTGGTCCAGGCCCAGGGTGACCCGCCGGGGGTTGGCCAGGTGGCTGTCATCTACCAGCGCCTGCACTTCCACCAGCATCGGCCGGGTGCCTTCCCAGGTGGCCATGACCACGCTACCGGGCACTTCTTCCTGGGCACGATTGAGGAAGATCGCCGAAGGGTTGGAAACCTCCTTCAGCCCGCGGTCGGTCATGCCGAACACGCCCAGTTCGTTGACCGCGCCAAAGCGGTTCTTCACCGCCCGCAACAGGCGCAGACGGCCATCGGACTCGCCTTCGAAATACAGCACGGTGTCGACCATGTGCTCCAGCACTCGCGGGCCGGCCAGGGAGCCTTCCTTGGTGACGTGGCCAACCAGGAAGATCGCCGTGCCGCTCTGCTTGGCATAACGCACCAGCAACGCCGTGCTCTCGCGCACCTGGGCCACGCCACCGGGCGCCGACTGCAGCTGCTCGGTGAAGATGGTCTGGATCGAGTCGATGACCATGACCCGCGGCTTCTCCAGCCGCGCCGTGGCGATGATGGTTTCGATACAGGTTTCGGTCATCACCTTGAGCTGATCCTGCGGCAGACCCAGGCGCCGTGAACGCATGGCCACCTGCTGCTGCGACTCTTCACCGGTGACATACAAGGCCGGCATGCCCACAGCGATGTTGCACAGGGTCTGCAGCAGGATGGTCGACTTGCCGATGCCGGGATCGCCACCGATCAGCACCACCGAGCCATCGACCAGGCCCCCGCCGAGCACGCGGTCCAGCTCGGTACTGCTGGTGGTGAAACGGGGAATTTCCTCGACGCTGACCTCGGCCAAGGTCTTGATCTGCGCCTGCTGCCCGGTCCACCCGGCACGCCCGCTGGGCGCGGCGGCACCGGCGCTTTCGATCATGGTTTCGACCAGGGTGTTCCAGGCCCCGCATTCGCCGCACTGGCCGGCCCATTTGGGGAAGGTCGCGCCGCATTCGGTGCAGCCATACAAGCGCTTGGCTTTGGCCATGGGCAGGTTCTCCTGGAAAAAACCGCCATGATAGCCGACACAGACGTGTCTCGAACGCGCCGGAAGGCGACAAAACTATTCGTTCTAAGCGCAGTCACTACCCCTGAAGATCACGCATGAAGCGTTTTAGTGGCTTACACTGCGATAACCTCACCATTTGTTACAAAGGAATCGAACATGGGCATGATCAGTGAGTTCAAGGCCTTCGCGGTCAAAGGAAACGTCGTCGACATGGCGGTCGGTATCATCATCGGCGCGGCCTTCGGCAAGATTGTCTCCTCCTTCGTCGGTGACGTGGTCATGCCACCCCTGGGGCTGCTGATCGGTGGCGTGGACTTCAGTGACCTGGCCATTACCCTGAAGGCAGCCGAAGGCGATGCGCCCGCCGTGGTGGTGGCCTATGGCAAGTTCATCCAGACGATCATCGACTTCCTGATCGTGGCATTCGCCATCTTCATGGGGGTGAAAGCGATCAACAAGCTCAAGCGTGAGGAAGCCGTGGCGCCTAGCGTGCCACCTGCGCCGACCCCGCAGGAAACACTGCTGACCGAGATTCGCGACCTGCTCAAGTCGCAGAACCAGAACCGGTTGCCCTGACGTGACGGGGGGCGCCTCGCGCGCCCCCCGGTATCACCAGTAGTTTTCGACCGCCACCTGCCCTGGGCGCTTGCTCAGGCTCAGTTGCAAGTCGCGCGCCTTGAGCACCTTGCGCGTGTCGTCGATCATCTCGGGGTTACCGCAGAGCATGATCCGCGAATGCTCGGGCGACAGCTCCAGCCCCGCCGCTTTCTCCAGCTCGCCATTCTCGATCAGGGTGGTGATCCGCGCGCTCAAGGCGCCGGGGTGAGCTTCACGCGTCACCACCGGAATGAACTGCAGCTTGCCGGCAAACTCGGCCAGGTAGTCGCGCTGCTCCAGCCCGGCGATGTCATCCACATACGCAAGCTCCTTCGCCTCGCGCACCGAATACACCAGCTTGATGTTGTCGAAGCGCTCCCAGGCCTCGAAGTCCTGCAGGATCGACATGAACGGCGCGATGCCGGTGCCGGTCGCCAACAGCCACAGGTCACGCCCGCCGACGAAGCGATCGAGGGTCAGGAAGCCGAACGCCTGGCGGTCGATCAGCAACGTGTCGCCCTCGCCCAGGCGGCTCAGTTCGCTGGTGAACTCACCGCCCGGCACGACGATGGAGAAGAAGTCGAGAAACTCGTCATGGGGTGCGCTGACCATCGAGTACGCGCGCCAGACCACACTGCCATCCGCCTTGGTCACACCCAGCCGAGCGAACTGACCGGAACGAAAACGGAAGCCTGGGTCGCGCGTGACCCGCAGGCTGAACAGGTTGGGCGTCAACGGCTGGACGTCGAGCAGGGTCTGGCGGGTGAACTTGTCGGCGCTGGCGGTCATGTGGGGCTCCAAGAAATGCATGCGCCAAGTGTCGCGCAAAGCGGCCAGGATAAAAACCGCTGGAGTGTAAGGTCACAGAAAGTCGAACGTACGGTTTTCACAAAAACCGTGCGCTCTATAACAAAAAAACCCAACGCAATAGTCGGGCATTTCCTACAATTGGCCGGTGTACAAAAAGTTTGGATCCCACCAGCGAGGATGTGACAGATGCTTCTCTGGAATCACGAGCATCTCCATCAGTTGATGAGTGAAAGTGCGCCACAGAGAATGTTCGACCTGGCAGTGCAGCTTGCACAGGGCCTGGACATGACATTCCTGGGCCTCAAGCTGCGCCTGCAACTCGCCGCTCAATCGCCCAAGGTGTTTCTCTACAGCAACTATCCACAGGAATGGATCGAGCGCTACCAGCACGATGAATTCTACAAACTGGATTCGGCGGCGAATTGTAGCCATACCTCGACCATGCCTGTGCTGTGGACCGACGACCTGTACCGTGAAGCCCCACAATTTCGTGAGCTAGCCTGCGAGCACGGCTTGCGTCACGGCTGGACCCAATCGCTGCACGACCTGCAGCACAATGAAAGCCAGATCAGCATTGCCAGACCGCTGGGTGAGGTCAGCACAGCCGAACTCTATGACAAGGCCGGCAAGGTGCAGTGGTTGTGCCACACCTTGCACGCGGTCATCAGCGAACATCATCTGAGCAAGTTATGCTCTCCGGTACCAAAGATGACCGAGCGCGAACTGGAAGTGCTGAAATGGTCCGCAGCGGGAAAGACCGCCGCCGATGTCGCCTGCATCCTGTCCCTGTCGCAAAGCACGGTGAACTTCCATATCCGTAGCGTCATCGCCAAGACCAATGCCTCCAACAAGGCGGGCGCCATCGCCATCGCCGCCCTTCGCGGGCTGATCTGACAGCCATTTCTGCGACCTGGCGCAAAGCCCTGTAGAATCGCGTACCCAAACCCGTGGCGATCCGCCGACGGGCAGATCCGTACCCGAGCCAGACGCCATGCCCCTGTTGACCACCCCCTACGCCGAACTCGACCTGATCCGCCAGCCGGACCAGGCCAACGACCCTCTGCAGGCTTTCGATGCCGCCGACGAGTACCTGCTCGAGCAGTTGCATGCACAAGCGCCGGGGGCGGCGTGCCGGGTGCTGGTGCTCAACGACAGCTTTGGCGCCCTGGCCGCCAGCCTTGAGGGCCACTTGCAGGTGGTCAGCAGTGGCGACTCGCACCTGGCCCGCATGGCCCTGGAGAAGAACCTGGCGCGCAACGGCAAGGCGTTCGACAGCGTGCCGTTCGTACCGGCCAGCGAACACTGGCAAGGCCCCTTCGATCGGGTTCTGGTTCGCGTGCCCAAGACCCTGGCCCTGCTCGAAGAGCAGCTGATCCGCCTGCAAGGGCACCTGGCGCCCGGTGCGCAGGTGATTGCCGGGGCCATGATCAAGCACCTGCCACGGGCCGCAGGCGATCTGCTGGAGAAGTACATCGGCCCGGTCCAGGCCTCGCTGGCGCTGAAAAAGGCACGCCTGCTGACCGCCACGCTGGCCGAACGCCCGGCCGCCGTTTCGCCCTACCCGAGCCGCTACCGCCTCGACTCGCCGGCCCTGGAACTGGTCAACCACGCCAACGTGTTCTGCCGTGATGGCCTGGACATCGGCACCCGCGCCTTCCTCCCGCACCTGCCGCGAGACCTGGGCAATGCCCGCGTCGCGGACCTGGGTTGCGGCAACGGCGTGCTGGCCATCGCCAGTGCCCTGCTCAATCCGCAGGCCCACTACACCCTGGTGGACGAGTCGTACATGGCCGTGCAATCGGCGCAGGAAAACTGGCAGGCCGCGCTGGGTCAGCGGGAGGTGACGGTGCTGGCGGGCGATGGCCTGGCGGGGGTGGAGAAGCAGTCGCTGGACGTGGTGCTGTGCAACCCGCCGTTCCACCAGCAGCAGGTGGTCGGCGACTTCCTCGCCTGGCGCATGTTCCAGCAGGCGCGCGAGGCGCTGGTGGTGGGCGGTGCACTGTATATCGTCGGTAACCGTCACCTGGGCTACCACAGCAAGCTGGCGCGGCTGTTCCGCGGGGTGGAGCAGGTGGCGGCGACGCCGAAGTTCGTGATTCTCAAAGCCCGCAAGTAGTATTCGAGGGCCCTATCGCCGGCAAGCCGGCTCCCACAGGTACCCCACAAGGTTCAAGCATTGTGAGTTACCTGTGGGAGCCGGCTTGCCGGCGATAGGGCCACTGCAGAACAGCGTTAGTGAGTAGTGAGCCCGGCCGCGCCCATGAACAGCCGCATCACATAGGCCGCCACACCCAGGGCCGCCACGCTCATCGCCCAGATCAGCAGCAGCCAACCCAGTCGCTGCCACAGCGGTTTCTTCTCATCCAGGCCATGTTTGCCAGTCATCATGTGCCCTCCTCTAGTGATAGCCGTCTTCGTGGGTGACCTTGCCGCGGAACACGTAGTAGCTCCAGAAGGTATACCCGAGAATGAACGGCAGGATGAACAAGGTGCCCACCAGCATGAAGCCCTGGCTCTGCGGCGGTGCGGCCGCATCCCAGATCGAGATCGACGGTGGAATGATGTTCGGCCAGAGGCTGATGCCCAGACCACTGTAGCCAAGGAAGATCAGCACCAGGGTCAGCAGGAACGGCGTGTAATGGGCATTGCGCGCCACCGCCTTGAGCAGGCCGTAGAAGGTCACCAGCACCAGGATCGGCACCGGCATGAACCAGATCAGGTTAGGCATGCTGAACCAGCGATCGGCGATCTGCGGGTAGGCGATGGGCGTCCACAGGCTGACGATGCCGATCACCACCAGCAGCACCAGGGCCAATGGCTTGGCCAGGTCATGCATCTGCTGCTGCAGCGGCCCTTCGGTCTTCATGATCAGCCAGGTGCAGCCCAACAGGGTGTACGCCACGATCAGCCCCAGCCCGCTGAACAGGCTGAATGGCGTCAGCCAGTCGAGCGTGCCACCGGCGAAGTGGCGGTCCACCACCTTGAAGCCCTCGATGAACGCGCCCAGGGCAACGCCCTGGAAGAAAGTCGCGATCAGCGAGCCCCAGATGAACGCCTTGTTCCAGATATGGCGCTTGTGGGCCTTGGCCTTGAACCGGAACTCGAACGCCACGCCGCGGAAGATCAGGCCGATCAGCATGAGGATCAACGGCAGGTACAACGCTTCGAGCACCACCGAGTAGGCCATCGGGAAGGCGCCGAACAGGCCGGCACCCCCGAGGATCAGCCAGGTTTCGTTGCCGTCCCACACGGGGGCGACGGTGTTCATCATTACATCGCGGTCCTGCTCACCCTTGACGAAGGGGAACAGCATGCCGATGCCTAGGTCGAAGCCATCCATCACGACGTACATCATGACGCCGAAGATGATGATCACGGCCCAGATCAGCGGAAGGTCGATACCCATGACTCAGTTCTCCTTGCTCAGGCTGGGGGCCTTGGACTCGTGGCCATCATCGGCGGCGGACAATGGCCGTGCCGGTGTGCGTTTCTGGCCGGGGCCACCTGGCGTGTGCTCATCGCCCTCACCGGTTTTCGGCCCTTTGCGCACCAGGCGCATCATGTAGCCAAGGCCGGTCCCGAACAGGGCGAAGTACACCACCACGAACGCCACCAGGGTGAAGCCGAGCTGGACGTAGCTATGGTTGGAAACCCCCTCTGAAGTGCGCATCAGGCCGTACACCACCCAGGGCTGGCGGCCCACTTCGGTGGTGAACCAGCCGGCCAGAATGGCCACCAGGCCCGATGGCCCCATCCACAGGGTCAGGTACAGGAACGGACGCGAGCTGTACAAGGTGCCGCGCTTGCGCAGCCACAGGCTCCAGAGGCCGACGAAGATCATCAGCATGCCCAGCCCGACCATGACCCTGAACGACCAGAACACGATGGTCGAGTTGGGCCGGTCCTCAGGCGGGAATTCCTTCATCGCCGGCACCTGCTGGTCCAGGCTGTGGGTAAGGATCAGGCTGCCAAGCGCCGGAATCTCCAGCTTGAAGTGCGTGGTTTCGGCCTTCATGTCGGGGATGCCGAACAGGATCAGCGGGGTTGGCTCGCCGGGCACGTTCTCCCAGTGGCCTTCGATCGCGGCAATCTTCACCGGCTGGTGCTTGAGCGTGTTGAGGCCGTGGAAGTCACCGATCACGGCCTGGACCGGGGCGACGATCAGGGCCATCCACATGGCCATCGACAGCATCTTGCGAATCGCCGGGTTGTCACGCCCGCGCAGCAGGTGCCAGGCGGCCGACGCACCGACGAAGAAGGCCGTGGCGACGAACGCGGCAGTGGCCATGTGCATCAGGCGGTAGGGGAACGACGGGTTGAAGATCACCGCCAGCCAGTCCACCGGGACCACGCGGCCGTCGATGATTTCGTGGCCCTGCGGGGTCTGCATCCAGCTGTTGGAGGCCAGGATCCAGAAGGTCGACACCAGCGTACCCAGCGCCACCATCACTGTCGCGAAGAAGTGCAGGCCGCGGCCTACGCGATTCCAGCCGAACAGCATGACGCCGAGGAAACCGGCTTCGAGGAAGAAGGCAGTCAGTACTTCATAGGTGAGCAACGGCCCGGTGACGGCGCCGGCGAAGTCGGAGAAGCGACTCCAGTTGGTGCCGAACTGATAGGCCATGACCAGGCCTGAGACCACGCCCATGCCGAAGTTGACGGCGAAGATCTTCGACCAGAAGTGATAGAGGTCACGGTAGACCTGGTTGTGGCTCCTCAGCCAAAGGCCTTCGAGGACTGCCAGGTAGCTCGCCAAGCCAATGGTGATGGCTGGGAACAAGATGTGAAAGGACACGGTAAATGCAAACTGGATTCGGGCGAGATCTAGGGCCTCTAAACCGAACATAGTGCTTCCTCTTCAGATAATCCGGCGTCCGGGCGTATCGCCCTGGCGCCTACTGCCCCCACGTGTATCGAGTGCGGCGCGTTGGAATTGTTCTGTGCAATCGCAGGGAATCGGGCCCGAAGGCCAATCGTTAGATTTGGAACGATTGATCCAGATCAACGATTGCTAGGAAGCATAGTCCCGAATGGCCCGCCGGGACGTGTGGTTGATTGCCGCGTGACCCGTTGCCCCACCCCCTGTTACAGCGCCTGAAAAAGTGCCGATCCCGGCAAACAGTAACGGTTTGTTACAAACAGATGATACGCTGCCGAGCCCTCTACTGCGCCGATGCCACAGGTTTGCGATGTCCGACTCCACACCGCAGTTGTTACGCCAGCACCGCCCGTTCATGGCCTTCTGGCTGGCCCGTGTGTTCACCGCCAGCGGCTTCCAGATGCTCACCGTGGCGATTGGCTGGCACCTCTACCAACTGACCGGCAATGTGCTGGATCTGGGTTTGGTCGGCCTGGTCGAATTCGCCCCGCGGGTGCTGTTCATGCTGCACACCGGGCATGTCGCCGACCGCTATGACCGGCGCAAGGTAGCGGCCCTGTGCCAGACCCTGCAGGGGCTGATCGCGCTGGTGCTGGCGGTGGGCAGCGCCACCGACAACGTCAGCCGCGAGCTGATCTTCGGCCTGGCCTTCCTGCTCGGCGCGACCCGTTCGTTCGAGATGCCGGCGACCCAGGCACTGCTGCCCAATGTGGTGCCGCCGGGGCTGTTTCCACGGGCGGTGGCGGCGTCGGCTTCGGCGACCCAGGCAGCCACCATCGTCGCCCCGGCGGTGGGCGGTTTCCTGTATGCCTTCGGCAGTATCTGGGTGTATGGCCCGACCGTGGCGCTGTACGCCATTGCCTGCGTGCTGATGCTGAGCCTGGACTCGCGCCAGCAAGTGCCCCAGCGTGGCCGCGCCAGCCTGGAGTCGCTGCTGGCCGGGATCCGCTTCATCCGCAGCCGGCCGGACATCCTCGGGGCGATTTCCCTCGACCTGTTCGCCGTGCTGCTGGGGGGCGCCACGGCGCTGCTGCCGGTGTTCGCCAAGGACATCCTGCTCACCGGCCCCTGGGGCCTGGGCCTGTTGCGCTCGGCACCGGCGGTGGGAGCATTGCTGATGTCGTTGTGGCTGGCGCGCTTCCCGGTTGAACGCAAGGTAGGCCGTACCATGTTCACCGCGGTCGGGGTGTTCGGCGTGGCGACCATCGGGTTTGGGCTGTCGACTTCGTTCTGGTTCTCGCTGGCGGTACTGGTGGTGCTGGGCGCGGCGGACATGATCAGCATGGTGATCCGCGGTGCCTTCGTGCAGTTGGAGACACCGGATGAGATGCGGGGGCGGGTCAGTGCGGTGAATGGGTTGTTCATCGGGGCTTCGAACCAGCTCGGCGAGTTCGAATCCGGGGTCACGGCGCACTGGTTCGGGACGGTGCCGGCGGTGGTGCTGGGGGGTGTGGGCACGCTGGTGGTGACGGGGGTGTGGATAAAACTGTTCCCGAGCCTGGCCAGGCGGGACCGGTTGCACAGTGGCTGATGCGGGGTTTCCGCTGGCCTCTTCGCGGGACAAGCCCGCTCCCACAGGTACAACACTGTTCTTGAAAACTGCGCTGTACCTGTGGGAGCGGGCTTGTCCCGCGAAAGGGCCTGTATTGATTCACGCAATGCCGCCTCCCCAACGGCCATAGGCCCCCGCCATCCATGCTGGTATGATGCGCGGCTTTTTTCCTCCCCACACAAAACCACGGCAACCGGTACGGTCTGTGCTTTGCTGATGGGGTCGATACATTCACGGCGCCGGGGGCGCCTTGGGGAGCGGGCATGCTGGAAAGGCTGTTTCAACTAAGAGCACACAACACCAATGTGCGCACCGAGATTCTTGCGGGCGTCACCACCTTCCTGGCCATGGCCTACATCCTGTTCGTCAACCCGAGCATCCTCGGCGAGACCGGCATGGACAAAGGAGCGATCTTCGTCGCCACCTGCCTGGCTGCGGCCATCGGCTCGACGACCATGGGCCTGATCGCCAACTACCCGATCGCCCTGGCGCCGGGCATGGGCCTGAACGCCTTCTTCACCTACACGGTGGTCCTGCACATGGGCCACACCTGGCAGGTGGCGCTGGGCGCGGTGTTCCTGTCGGCTGTGATGTTCTTCCTGCTGTCGATCTTCCGCATCCGCGAATGGATCGTGAACAGCATCCCGCTGCCCTTGCGCTCGGCCATCGCGGCCGGTATCGGCCTGTTCCTGGCGCTGATCGCCCTGCATAACGCGGGTATCGTCGTCGATAACCCGGCCACTCTGGTGGGCCTGGGCGACCTCAAGCAACCGGCACCGATCCTCGCCACCCTGGGCTTCTTCCTGATCGTCGGCCTCGAGTCGCTGAAAGTGCGCGGTGCGGTGCTGATCGGCATCCTCGCCGTCACCGTCGCCTCGATCGCGATGGGCGTGACGCCGTTCGGCGGCATCGTCTCCATGCCGCCATCGCTGGCCCCGACCTTCCTCCAGCTGGACATCGCCGGTGCCCTGGACGTGGGCCTGGTGAGCGTGATCTTCGCCTTCCTGTTCGTCGACCTGTTCGACAACTCCGGCACCCTGATCGGCGTGGCCAAGCGCGCCGGCCTGATGGGCAAGGACGGTCACATGCCGAAAATGGGCCGTGCCCTGATCGCCGACAGCACCGCGGCCATGGCCGGCTCGCTGCTGGGCACTTCGACCACCACCAGCTACATCGAGTCGGCCGCAGGCGTGAGCGCCGGTGGCCGCACCGGCCTGACCGCCATCGTGGTCGCCGCGTTGTTCCTGCTGGCGCTGTTCTTCGCCCCGCTGGCCGGTAGCGTGCCGGCCTTCGCCACCGCCCCGGCGCTGCTGTTCGTCGCGGTGCTGATGGCCTCGGGCCTGGCCGAAATAAACTGGGACGACGTCACCGAAGCCGCGCCTGTGGTGGTGACGGCCCTGGCCATGCCGCTGACCTATTCGATCGCCAACGGCATCGCCTTCGGCTTCATTTCCTGGACCGCCGTCAAGCTGATCTCCGGCCGCCACCGCGACCTGAACCCGGCACTGGTGATCCTTTCCATCCTGTTCGTGATCAAGCTGGGCTGGTTCAACGCATGAGTGCCGTCTTCGACCCAAGCACCTACGACGCGCAATTGCAGGGCAAAGTCGCCCGCCTGCGCGAGCTGCTGGCCCCCTTCGGTGCGCCGGAGCCGGCTGTTTTCGACTCGCCGCGCGAGCACTATCGCCTGCGCGCCGAGTTCCGCCTGTGGCGTGAAGACGGCCAGCGCCACTACGCGATGTTTGCCCCTGGCGAGAAACACAAGGCGATCCTGATCGACGATTTCCCGATCGCCAGCGAGCGCATCAACCAACTGATGCCGCGCCTGAAGGCGGCCTGGCAGGCCAGCGAGGAACTGAGCAACCGTCTGTTCCAGGTGGAGTTCCTCACCACCCTGGCGGGCGATGCGATGGTCACGATGTGCTACCACCGCCCGCTGGACGAAGCCTGGGAAGTGGCCGCGCGGCAGCTGGCCGAAGAGCTGGGCGTCAGCCTCATCGGCCGTTCCAAGGGCAAGCGCCTGGTCATCGGCCGCGACTACGCCGTGGAGAAACTCGACGTGGCCGGCCGGGTGTTCAGCTATCGCCAACCGGAAGGCGCGTTCACCCAGCCCAACGGCGCGGTGAACCAGAAGATGCTGACCTGGGCGTTCGAGGCCATCGGCGATCGCGATGACGACCTGCTGGAGCTGTACTGCGGCAACGGCAACTTCACCTTGCCGCTGGCCACCCGCGTGCGCCAGGTGCTGGCCACCGAAATCAGCAAGACCTCGGTCAATGCCGCCCTGAGCAACCTCGACGAGAACGCGGTGGACAACGTGCGCCTGGTGCGCCTGTCGGCCGAAGAGCTGACCCAGGCGCTGAACGAGGTTCGCCCGTTCCGCCGGCTGGAAGGCATCGACCTGAAAAGCTACGCATTCGGCACGGTATTCGTCGACCCGCCGCGTGCCGGCATGGACCCGGACACCTGCGAACTGACCCGTCGCTTCGAGCGTATCCTGTATATCTCGTGCAACCCCGAGACCCTGGCGCAGAACATCGCCCAGCTGCAAGATACCCACCGAATCGAACGCTGCGCGCTGTTCGACCAGTTCCCGTATACCCATCACATGGAAAGCGGGGTGCTGCTGGTTCGGCGCTGATCCGTGTTGCCGTGGGGCCTCGCTGGCCCCATTGCACGCGGCCAGGAGAATTGATGGACCCGTTCAGTGCCATGCAAACCTTCCGCCGGGTCGTCGACCTCGGCAGCTTCAGCGCCGCCGCCAGCCAGGCGGGCGTGTCGCACACCGTACTGTCCCGCCAGGTGAAGCACCTGGAACGCCACCTCGGCACACAACTGCTCACCCGCACTACCCGCCGCCTGCACCTCACCGAAGCCGGTGCGCTGTTCTATCGCCATTGCGTGCAGATCCTCGAACAGATGCAGGCCATGACCCTGGAACTGTCCGAGCACCAGCAACAGCCCAGCGGCACCCTGCGCCTGGGCGTGGCCACGGCCTTTGGCGAGCTGGAACTGGGACGCTGGTTGCCAGACTTCATCGAGCGCCATCCGCTGCTGCAGATCGAACTCAACTGCAGCGATCGCTTTGTCGACCTGCTGGAAGAGGAAATCGATGTCTGCCTACGGGTCACCGACCACCTGCCGGACTCCAGCCTGGTGGCGCGCCGGCTGGCGAGCAGCGAGGTGCTGCTGGTGGCAGCCCCGCGCTATGTCGAGCGCCACGGCATGCCCACTACGCCCGAGGAACTGGCCAACCATCCCCTGCTCGGCTACAGCCAGCTGCTGCACCCGCAGCGTCTGCAACTGACGGGTGCCGATGGCGAACAGCGCGGCATCCTCATGCCTCGACGCCTGAGCGCAAATTCGCCGATGGCCCTGCGGGCTGCTGCCATCGGTGGGCTGGGCATTGCCAGCTTTGACCGGTTCATCGTGCACGATGCCCTGCAGGACGGGCGGCTGGTGCCGGTGCTGGAAAACTGGAAGCTGCCAGCGCGCAGCCTGTATGCGGTTTATCCACAGAGCCGCTATCTGGCGCCCAAGGTGCGGGCGTTGCTGGAGTACGTGCAGGGGTACTACGCGCAACCCAGGTGGTGACTTGTGCTAAATACGCACAAGTCATGGCTTACTTGGCACGTATTTGTGCGCTGCTTGTTTGATTAGTCTTCGTTGCACAGTCATTCAACGAAGGAGCTCCACCATGAAAGCAGTCATCGCGGGCTTGATGCTCAGCACCCTGGCCATCGGCATCCAGGCGGCGGAAAAAACCATTGCGGTCACGGACAGTGCGGCATTGAAGTGGCAGGACGTGCCCAATACCCAAGGCGCCGTCAGCTACGCCAATGTCGAAGGCGATATCTTCGGCAAGGGGCCTTACTCGGCCTACGTGAAGTTCAGGAAGGGCACTGACAACGGGCTGCACCAGCATAGCCAGACATTGCCGACGGTGGTTCTGGGTGGGACCTTCTATGCGGTGATCGATGGCAAGCGCACCGAATTTCCGGCGGGCTCTTACTACAAGCTGCCAGCCGACCTGGTGCATGAAAGCGGTTGTACAGCGGCAGCTGATTGTCTGTTGTTCCAGTATCAGGCCGATGCTTTCGACCTGAAACCTGTGAAAGGCTGAGATCCTGGGGCTGCCTTGCAGCCCAATCGCTGGCAAGCCAGCTCCTACAGAC
The DNA here is from genome assembly GCF_000282535.1 of Pseudomonas sp. GM84. Classification (GTDB taxonomy): domain Bacteria; phylum Pseudomonadota; class Gammaproteobacteria; order Pseudomonadales; family Pseudomonadaceae; genus Aquipseudomonas. The sequence continues at coordinate 18,205 of NZ_AKJC01000134.1, forward strand.
ACACCACAGTGCTCAAGGCCGGCTAGGCCCCCTGTGGGAGCCGGCTTGCCGGCGATTGGGCCGCAAAGCGGCCCCAGGCTCCCCATCAAAAGTCGAAGAACACCGTCTCCCCTTCCCCCTGAATCCGGATATCGAACCGATACGCCGTCTTCCCATCCACTTCGCAACGCTTGGCGATCAGCGTCTCACGCCGTTGCGGCTGCTCGATCAGGTTAAGCACCGGGCACTTGGCATTGGCCTCTGCCTCGTCATCGAAATACAACCGCGTATGCAGGTGAATGTTGATACCCCGGGCAAACAGGCTGAGGTTGATGTGCGGCGCCATCGGCACACCCGCGGCATTCTTCACCACACCCGGCTTGACCGTATGCACGGTCCATTCGCCGGCATCAAACGTCGTGGCGGTGCGGCCGAAGCTGTTGAAGGCGTTCTCCAGGTTGTAGGCATCCTGGTACTGGCCATCGGCATCGGCCTGCCAGATTTCCAGGAACGAATCGCGCACCAGGTGGCCGTTGCCGTCATACACCTGGCCGATCAGCAGAATGTGCTCGCCCGGTGCGTCCGGCTTGGCCAGACGGTTCCAGATTTCCTGGTCGCGGGTCGGGTTGCCGGCGGCCTCCAGGGCCAGGCCGATGTGCACGTAGGGGCCGGCAGTCTGCGAGGGGGTTTCCGGCAGCAGTTCGATTGGCATGGCGGGGTCCTCAGCAGTTCTCGAAGTGGGTCTTGCGCTGGCCGCGCAGCACGATGTCGAAGCGGTACGCCAGGCAGTCCATGGGGTTGGCATTGCTCATGTCGAGCTTGGCGATCAGTTGCTGCACCGCTTCGGGGTTGGCGATCGACTTGACGATCGGGCACATCGGAATCAGCGGGTCACCTTCGAAGTACAGCTGGGTGATCAGTTTGGTGGCGATCGACGGGCCGCTGATGGCGAAGTGGATATGCGCCGGGCGCCAGTCGTTCGGGCCGTTGCGCCATGGGTATGGACCGGGCTTGATGGTGCGGAAGCTGTAGTAGCCGTCGCGGTCGGTCAGGCAACGGCCGACACCGCCGAAGTTCGGGTCCAGCGGCGCCAGGTAGCGGTCGTTCTTGTGACGGTAGCGGCCACCGGCATTGGCCTGCCACATTTCCACCAGGGTGTTGGGCACCGGCTTGCCGTACTGGTCGACCACCCGGCCGGCGACGATGATGCGCTCACCGATCGGCAGGCCACCGTTGTTGAAGTTCAGCAGCAGGTCATGGTCATGGGCACCGAAGCCCAGGTGGGTAAAGTCCGGCCCGGTGGTTTCGCTGATCGACTGCGGGATGCTGACCAGCGCCTGGCGCGGCGAGCGGGCAATCGAGGTCTTGTAGTCAGGCGTCAGGGCCTTGGGGTGCCAGTTGCGATCACGGATCACGAAGCGGCTGGTGTCCTGGGCGGGCATGCCGATTTCCTCTCTTGGAATTATCAGAGCGCCTGGGCTTGGCAGGCGGACTTGCAGTTTCGGTTAGGTCGTGTGGGATGAATATTGAATTCAAGCGCGTCAGGCATAACCAAATGGTTATGAATTAGTACCTTTGCCGAGGGTGAACTAATCTTTTACTTCCTGTTTCAAGCTCTGGAGAGCCCTCATGGAATGGCGAAAAGGCCGACGCAGCGACAATGTGGTCGATGCCCGCGGTGAAGGTGGCGGCGGTGGCGGCGGCATGCGCTTTGGCGGCGGCAAGGGGCTGGGGCTTGGGGCGATCCTGCTGATCGTCGGCATCGGCTGGCTCACCGGCCAGGACCCCCTGCAGATCCTCGGCCAGCTCACCGGTCAGATGCAGCAGCAACAGCAGGCTCCGGCTGGCGTGGAGAACAAGGCACCGGCGGCCAACGACGAGCAGGCGCAGTTCGTCGCCTCGATCCTGGGCGACACCGAAGACACCTGGAAGGCCCTGTTCTCCCAGGCCGGCAAGCAATACCGCGACCCCAAGCTGGTGCTGTTCAGTGGCCAGGTGAATTCCGCCTGCGGCTTCGCTTCGGCAGCCGTGGGCCCGTTCTATTGCCCGGCGGACCAACGGGTGTACCTGGACATGTCGTTCTTCCGTGAGATGGAAACCCGCTTCGCCGCCGCCGGCGATTTCGCCCAGGCCTACGTGATCGCCCACGAGATCGGCCACCACGTGCAGACCCTGCTCGGCGTGTCGGCCAAGGTCGACGCCGCGCGTCGCAATGGCCAGCGCATGGAAGGCGACAACGGCTTGCTGGTGCGCCAGGAATTGCAGGCCGACTGCCTGGCCGGGGTCTGGGCCTTCCAGGCACAGCAGCGCCTGAACTGGCTGGAGCCGGGTGATGTCGAGGAGGCACTGAATGCCGCCAATGCCATTGGCGATGACCGCCTGCAGCAACAGGGCCGGGGGCGTGTGGTACCCGACTCGTTCACCCATGGCACTTCGCAGCAACGCGTGCGCTGGTTCAAGGCAGGGTTTGCCCAGGGTGAGGTGAACAGCTGCGATACCTTCAGTGCGCGCAGCCTTTGATATTGCCGGGGCCGCGCTGCGGCCCATTCGCGGGGCAAGCCCGCTCCCACAGGGATATCTGCACAGTCATGAGGTCAGTGGCTCACCTGTGGGAGCGGGCTTGTCCCGCGAAAAGGCCAGTGAGCAAATCTCCTGAAAAAGCGTTTCAGCTTCCCTCCCCCTTGCCGATAACCCCTGCACGATTGAGCGGGCATCCAGAACAACAACGCCTCGCGATCGAAGATCAAGTGAGCGAAATTTTTCTGGAGAGCGTGCATGAACAGCTGGTTCGCCAATATCAGCGTCAACCTCAAACTCGGCCTGGGCTTCGGCCTGGTGCTGGTCCTCACCGGCCTGCTGGCCCTGACCGGGTGGACCAGCCTGGGCAGCCTCATCGACCGTAGCAACTGGATGGGTGATATCGCCCAGCTCAACAAAGACCTGACCGACCTGCGAATAGCGCGCCTGCAATACATGATCGCCAACGGCGACGAGGCTACCGCTGCCAATACCCAGGCCAAGCTCGATGCCTTCAGCAAGCAGCAGGCGTACCTGGCCAGCACTTTCAAGAGCCCGGACAACGTCAAGCTGCTCAAGGAGCTGGGGCAGACCATCAGCGAGTACAAGGTATCGCTGAACAAGATGCGTGCCGGTTACCAGAGCTCGCAAGCCGCCCGCGACGCGATGAACCTGTCCGCCAGCAAGGCCGACGACGCCATGGATGCCCTGAGCCAGAACGTCATGTCGCGTGCCGAGGCCGACAGCGTGCGCCTGGCGCAGTACCAGCTGATCAGCAAGGCGCGCCAGCAACTGCTGCAGGTGCGCATCGACGTGCGCGGCTACATCGCCGACAACAGCGCGGCCAACGAACAGGCGGCGCTGCGTCAGCTGGAAGCGGCGCTGGTGGAAATCGACGAGCTCAAGCGCCAGTTGCCGGCCGAGGCCACGCGAGTGCAGCAGTTCGAACAGTCGGTACTGGCCTACCGTGACGCCGTGCGCCAGTTCCGCGATGCGGTTGCCGAAATCACTACGGCCCGTGCGGAAATGACCGTGCAAGGCGCCGATATCGTCAAGCGCAGCGATGCGCTGTACAAGATCCAGATTGAGCGCCGCGACGCCGAGAGTATCCAGGCCCGCAGCCTGCAGACCATCGCCACGCTGCTGGCCTTGCTGGCCGGTGTCCTGGCAGCCGTTCTGATCACCCGGCAGATTACCGGCCCGCTGCGCGACACCTTGAAGGCGGTGGAGCGGATCGCCGGCGGCGACCTCACCCACGATCTGCGGGTTACCCGCCGCGACGAAATCGGCGTGCTGCAGCAAGGCATCGCGCGCATGGGCACGACCCTGCGCGATCTGATCAGCGGCATCCGCGATGGTGTCACCCAGATCGCCAGCGCCGCCGAGGAGCTGTCAGCGGTGACCGAGCAGACCAGTGCCGGCGCCAACAGCCAGAAGGTCGAGACCGACCAGGTCGCTACCGCGATGCACGAAATGGCCGCCACCGTTCAGGAAGTGGCGCGCAACGCCGAGCAGGCTTCGCACGCCGCCACCGGTGCCGATGACGAGGCCCGCGCGGGCGATCGCGTGGTCGGTGAAGCGATCAATCAGATCGAACGCCTGGCCGAGGAAGTGCACCGTTCCACCGAAGCGATGAACCTGCTGCAGCAGGAAAGCCAGAAGATCGGCAGCGTCATGGATGTGATCAAGTCGGTGGCCGAACAGACCAACCTGCTGGCGCTCAACGCCGCGATCGAAGCGGCCCGCGCCGGCGAGGCCGGCCGGGGCTTTGCCGTGGTGGCCGACGAAGTGCGCGGCCTGGCCCAGCGCACCCAGAAGTCCACCGAGGAAATCGAGGAACTGGTCGCCAGCCTGCAGCACGGCACCCAGCAAGTGGCCAATGCCATGCACGGCAGCCGCACCTTGACCGACAGCAGTGTGGAACTGGCGCGCAAGGCTGGGGCTTCGCTGGAGAGCATCACCGGTACGGTGTCGAGCATCCAGTCGATGAACCAGCAGATCGCGGCGGCGGCCGAGCAGCAGAGCGCGGTGGCTGAAGAGATCAGCCGGAGCATTTTGAATGTGCGGGATGTATCGGAGCAGACGGCAGCGGCCAGTGATGAGACGGCGGCGTCGAGCGTAGAGCTGGCGCGTTTGGGTGGGCAGTTGCAGATGTTGGTGAGTCAGTTCCGCGTCTGACCTCCCGATAGCATTCGCGGGGCAAGCCCGCTCCCACAGAGTTGATGCAGTTTCTGAAATCTGCACCCTGCCTGTGGGAGCGGGCTTGTCCCGCGAATGCGCCAGACCAGCCGATGCAGACCTATTTGACGATCATCCCCACCCCACGCCCACGCGGATCAGAAGCGGTCTCCAACTGCGCCCCATTGACCCGGATCGCCTGGATATCGCCCATCTCCCAGCCCTGGTCCTCCAGCACATAGCCCATCTTCTTCAATTCATCGGCCACCGGCCCGGTCAACGGCGCATAGCTGTCGAAGTAGAGGGTGTCCTTGGGCAGCAACTGATGGTGCACACGCTGCGCCGCCACCGCCTTCTCCAACGGCATGCCGTAGTCATACAGGTTGTTCATCACCTGGAAGATCGAGGTGAAGATCCGCGAACCGCCCGGCGTGCCGATCACCAGTTCGACCTTGCCGTCGCGGGTCATCAGGCTCGGGCTCATCGACGACAGCATGCGCTTGCCCGGGGCAATGGCGTTGGCATCACCGCCGACCACGCCAAAGGCGTTGGCCGCACCCGGCTTGGCGCTGAAATCGTCCATCTCGTCATTGAGCAGGAAGCCAGCGCCTTTGACCACCACGCCACTGCCGTAGTCGAGGTTGAGGGTGTAGGTGTTGCTGACGGCGTTGCCCTGCTTGTCGACGATCGAGAAGTGGGTGGTCTGGTGCGGCTCCAGACCCGGTTTGACATCGTCGGTCGCAGAAATCGCCTTGGGGTTGACCTGGGCGGCGCGCTTGGCCAGGTAGTCCTTGGCGATCAGCTGATCGACCGGCACCTGGGTGAACGCCGGGTCGCCCAGGTAGTCGGCACGGTCGGCGAACACCCGCTTCTCGATCTCGGAAAGCAGGTGAATGTACTGCGCCGAATTATGTGCCACGCCCTTGAAGTCCGCCGCGCGGTCTTCCTTGATACCCAGCAGCTGGGCCAGGGCAACGCCACCCGAGCTCGGCGGTGGTGCCGTGTACACCACGTTGCCGCGCCAGCTCAGAGCCATCGGTTCGCGCCAGACGGCTTTATAGTCCTTGAGGTCTTCCTTGGTGATCAGGCCCTTGTCGGCCTGCATCTGCGCCACCAGCAGGTCGGCGGTCTTGCCCTGGTAGAACTCGCTGACGCCCTTGTCGGCGATGCGTTCGAGGGTCTGCGCCATCTCCGGCTGCTTGAACAGCTCGCCCACCTTCATGTTGCCGAAATAGTCATTGAAGTTGGTGGCGGTCTTGAACAGGCCCTGAGCATCGTTGCGGTACTGGTACTGCTTTTCGGCGATCTTGAAGCCGTTTTTCGCGTAGCCGATGGCTGGGGTGAGCAGCTCGCTCCAGGGCAGCTTGCCGAACTTCTGGTGCGCTTCCCACAGGCCCATCACGGTGCCAGGCACGCCGGCGGCACGCACGCCGACCAGGCTCAGGTTCTCGATGACCTCGCCTTTTTCGTCCAGGTACATGTTGCGGCTGGCGGCCTTGGGCGCGACTTCGCGGTAGTCGAGGAAGTAGGGTTTGCCGTCGACGAACAGCGTCATGAAACCGCCACCGCCAATGTTGCCGGCCTCCGGGTAGGTCACCGCCAGGGTGAAGGCCGTGGCCACGGCGGCATCCACCGCGTTGCCGCCCTTCTTCAGGATATCGGCGGCCACCTGTGCGCCATATTGATCGGGTGCGGCCACCGCGCCGCCCTCCAGGGTCAAGGCATAGGCCGACGAACAGCTCAGGACCGCGGCTCCGAGCGCCAGGGACTGGAACAGGACAATACGCATGACACTTCCTTGGTGTTGTTTTTGTTGATCAGTCAGTAAGGCCGAAGCCTGTCGACTGTGCAATAACACGTAGGAAGTTTCGCCGCCCTTGGGCAGGATCTGTCGCGTTCAGGCAACTCAGCAGGCGTACATGGCCAGCTTGCGCTGAATGAAGTCCAGGAAGCACTGGATGCGCAGGGCCAGTTGCGTGTTGCGGTAGTAGACGGCATGGATCGGCTGGCGGTAGCCGTTGTTGGCTTCGCTCAGCACCACCTGCAGGCGCCCGGCGCGGATGTCTTCGTGGGTCATGAAGTGCGACAGGCTGACGATGCCCTCCCCGGCCAGGGCCAGCTGGCGCAAGGTTTCGCCACTGGAGGCCAGCAGCGCCGGGCGGATCGGCCAGCGATCGCCCTGGGCATGGCGAAGTGGCCACTGGTTGAGTGACTCGGGTTGGCTGAAGCCGAGCAGGCAATGCTTGTCCAGGTCTTCCACGCGCTCGGGGGTGCCGTGCCGCTCAAGGTAGGCCGGGCTGGCCAGCACCTGCACCGGGCTGCAGCCCAGCGAGCGGGCATGCAGGCTGGAATCGGCCAGGTCGCCGATGCGAATGGCCACGTCGGTGCTCTGTTCCAGCAGGTCGATGATCAGGTCGTCGGTGTTGAGCTCCAGCTCGATGCCGGGGTACTGACGACGGAATTCGCCGATCCACGGCAGGATGGCATGCAGCATGAACGGAGCGGCCGCATTGATGCGCAGACGCCCGGAGGCGGTCTGGCGGTTCATCGACAGGCGCTCCTCCATTTCGTCCATCTGCTCCAGCACCAGGCGCGAGCGCTCGAGGAAGAAGCGCCCCTCTTCGGTCAAGTCCATGCGCCGCGTGGTGCGGTTGACCAGGGTGGTGCCGAGCTTGGCCTCCAGGCGCGACAAGGTGCGGCTGACTGCCGACGGTGTCTGGCCGATCTGTTCTGCTGCAGCGGAAATCGAGCCGCAATCGATCACGGCTACGAATACCTGGAGTTCTTCGGATCGGGTTTTCACGTATGCGCCTGTGTCTGCTCTTCGCGGTGATTGATAGCCGCTTGCCAGCTGCAAGTCCAGTTAAACTGCCTTGCCGAACACTTGGTCCAGATGCGCTTCATAGGCCGCCAACGCCGCCGGCACGTCCGGACGCTTCATCACATCCACTGCGATGAAGGTCGGCAGACCAGTCATGCCGAGGAACTGATTGGCCTTGTGGAACGGGAAGTACACCGCGTCCACGCCCTTGCCTTCGAAGAAGTCGCTGGGGTCGTCGAAAGCCTGCTGGGGTGCGTTCCAGGTCAGCGACAGCATGTACTGCTTGCCTTGCAACAGGCCGCCACTGCCGTACTTCTGCGAGGCATCCGAACGGGTGCGGCCGTCGTTGGCGTAGAGGCTGCCGTGGCCGGCGGTGAACACCTCGTCGATGTACTGCTTCACGGTCCAGGGCGCGCCCATCCACCAACCTGGCATCTGGTAGATGATCACATCGGCCCAGAGGAATTTCTCGACCTCGGCCTGCACGTCGTAGCCACCGTCGATGAAGGTCTGCTGTACATCGAAACCGGCACGGTCCAGGTGAGCCAGTGCGGCGTCGTGCAGGGTCTGGTTGAGGCGGCCGTCGGAGTGAGCGAACTGTTTACCGCCGTTGAGCAGAAGAATCTTTTTCATGCTGACCTCAAGTCAAGAATCGAATGACCGGCAGATTAGGGATTCGCAGGCACGGGAAACAGCGAGGACGGGGCAAAATACAATTGACCTGAAGTCACGAATGGACAATCAATTCTTGCCGTAGAATCGATTCATCTTTCCACCCGCGAGTAGTTATCCATGAGTGAGCAATACGCCTTCGTCCTCAAGGCCAAGACCCGTCCGGAAATGGCCGAAGCCTTCGAAACCTTGTTCCGCGCGTATGTCGAGCCGAGCCGCCAGGAACCGGGCTGCATCGAGTACCACATGTTGCGCGACAAGGCAGACCCGAGCCTGTTCGTGTTCTTCGAGGTATGGGCCAGCAAGGCGGCCCTGGATGTGCACTCGTCACTGCCACACATGGCCGAGTTCTTCGAAAAACGCATGGACTACCTGGAGCGCGATTTCGATATCCAGCTGATCGAGATGCTCAGCGCCTCTTCCGCTAGCCGCTGATCAGCAAGTGGCCGCCCAGCACGGCCAGGCCGATGAAGAAGCAGCGCTTGAACAGCGCCGCACTGATGCGCTGGCGCAGCCACTGGCCGCCCAGCATGCCCAATAGCGCGGGCGCCAGCATCAGCAGTGAGGCCCCCAGCGCCTGGCCACCCAGGGCATCCTGCCCGGCCAGGCCTAGCGCCAGTGCCAGGGTCGAGACGGTGAACGACAGGCCCAGTGCCTGGATCATCTCGTCGCGACTCAGGCCCAGGCTCTGCAGGTAAGGCACTGCCGGCATCACGAATACGCCGGTGGCCGCCGTGACCACGCCGGTCACCAATCCGCACAGCGGCCCCAGCCACCCTTCCCTTTCCCGCGCCACTCGCAGTACCGGGCCGATCAGCCCGTACAGCGCGTAGATGACCAGCGCAGCCCCCAATGCGTGCACCGCCCACGGCCCACTGTCGATGCCGAGCCAGGCACTGCCAAGCAGCGTACCGACGAAGATCATCGCCAGCATCGGCCCGAGCCTGCGCATGAGCCCCAGCAGGTGACCGCCAGCGGCGAGTTGCCAGAGGTTGGTGAGCGTCGACGGAACGATGAGCAGCGCGGCAGCCTGCGTCGGCGACATAGCCAGGCCCAGCAAGCCCATGGCGATGGTCGGCAGCCCGAGGCCGATCACGCCCTTGACCGCACCGGCCAGCAGGAAGGTGGCAATGACCAGCAGCGACACTGCCGGGCCGATGTTCTGATAGAAAGCGATCAAGGTATCCATGGCCGCCATGATGGCGTGCGGCAGACGGGCTGAAAATCTGCCATATACTCAGCCAGACTCTTGCCAGGACAGAGGCAGATGCATTTCGACCTGATCGACCTCACGCTTTTCCAGCACACCGTGGAGTGCGGCAACATCACTGCCGGGGCACGCCGCAGCCATCTGTCGCTGCCGGCGGCCAGCGCACGCATCCGGGCCATGGAAGCCTCGCTCGGAACGGCGCTGCTCGAACGCAATCGACGGGGTGTTCAGCCGACGCCGGCCGGCCAGGCACTGCTGCAACACACGCGACTGATCGGCCAGCAGGTCGAGCGCTTGCAGTTCGACCTGGCCCAGTACGCCAAGGGGCAGCAAGGCCAGGTGCGCCTGCTGTGCAACACTGCGGCGCTGACCGAATACCTGCCGGAGCTGCTGGCGAGCTATCTGGCTGACAACCCCGGAGTCAGTGTCGATGTGCAGGAGCTGCCGAGCCTGCGGATCGTGCAGTCGATCACCCAGGGCATGGCCGATCTCGGCATCATCTCCACGGCGGCGCCCAGTGCACACCTGCAGACCCTGCCATTTCGCGATGATCCGCTGGTACTGGTCACGCCCCTGAACCATCCCCTTGCTTTGGAGCCTGCTCCGAGTTTCATCGACTGCCTTGCCCATGGTCATGTCGGGCTGGGGGCGAACAGTGCGTTGGCGTTGTATCTGGAAGAACAGGCGCTGCGCGAAGGACGGCGCATGCAGGTGCGGGTGCGGGCCGAAGGGTTTGACGGGGTGATCCGCATGGTGGCGGGTGGGGCGGGTGTCGGGGTGGTGCCGATGGCATCGGTGAGGCGTTGGCAGGGGGTGTTGCCGATGCACTGGGTGGCGCTGCGCGAGCACTGGGCGAATCGGCGGCTGCTGCTGTGTGCGCGGGACTTTTTGGGGTTGCCTGGGTATGCGGCGGGGTTGGTCGAGCGGTTGGTGCAGGGCTGATTGCAAGGGAGATGGTGTCAATCATTCCCCGCCCCGCTCCAACGCTTCCTGCTGAAGCAGATACAAGAAGAAATCCTCATAGGTATTCCATGTATCGACAAAATTTGAAAAACCGGCAGCACCTAAGCTGCCGACATCTAATGCATCACACCAAAGAACCGCAGGAGCGTGTAGAACATTGAGCACAATAAGGCTACCAGCGGGTTCGGCGAGTGCGACATACTCATTACTTAAACCAATGGCGCGACGCAATCTTAGCGTTTCATTAACAACATTGAACTCATCATCGCCACTTCCAATAGAGAAATGGCTAATACCGCCCAAAAGACCGCCACTGTAAAACTTTGAAATACTCTTAAAATCTTCGGGCAAACCTATGATCAGATTTTCCTCGATATCTAGGATCGATGCAGGCGAACAAGGCTCGACCATATAAAACGACACATATTTTTCTTTTGCCTCCCAATATCTAGACATCGTTGACCGCCCTGAAAATTGTCACTCCGTGTGGCTCAAGTTTTGACCCACAACGAAATGCCTAAACTTCAAGAACGCTGACCAATCAGATCCACCATAAACGCCAAAATCCCATCAAATGAATTAAACTCCTCATTCACATTATCGAATGCTTGCCTGTCCCGAACTTGATATTTGCCTCGCTTAAGATCCAGCACATATTCATCCTGATCACTACATGCGAAAACAAGGAAGTCCTTCATAAAATCTATATCGCGACTCAAATAATTCATTTCTACAAAGTTGGGACATAAGGTATCGGCGCCAGGCATCACACGTGAGCGACTCGAGTAGATAAATACTCCACACGCAACCAATCCATCAAACATTTGCAAAAATTCCAAATATTCATATGGCAAGCTTACCGACAACTCAATTGACACAGCATTTGTTAACACCACAATATCAGCCGGCGAAGCGGGTGGACCTAAGTACATATCAGAATCATCCAGTATACCGCGCAACCTTATAATCTTCGCCTCAATCGCAGCATTCATAGTGAATCTCCAAAACCAGGATAAATCTTAACATCAATCATTGGCCACTCGACCATCCTACTTTCACCCTCCTTCATCCCTCCAGTCATCGTTTTTTGTGCGTTGGTAAGCACCATGTGGTAAGGCTCAAGTTTTATGAGCACCAAATTATCGAAATCGTTTGTCCCACCATCGTCTAGCGGCTTTACATGATGCACCTGCCATTCCTTGCCAGGAAGTTTTCCACTTTGAACCTTGAGAATATCAGCACTATTGAATCCAGCTCGCTTTAGGCTATTTAGACCTTTAGCCGTACCAGATAAATCCTTTAAAAATCTTGCCCTCTCAACACTATCGAACGCCCGCCTTAACGCCATCCGCTCAGCACTTGATCTTTTCACATAAAGAAATTTTTCTACTCTAACATTCGACAACTCATACAATTTGCCCCTCAGTAATCCCACAAACCCTTTCGACCTTCTAACGTGCGGCTTGATATTCCCGAAGTTGGCACCCAATCCACCGTTCGGCTGCAGTCTATAACGCGCCGCCAGACCACCAAAAATAAACGCCCCGCCAAAAGCCATAAGCTTTTGCTCATCGGAGCCTTCGCCGTAACGCTCTCCCCCTACTTGATATCCCGCACCGCCTCCCAGCACTCCGCCGAAAAGCCCCCAAAGCGCCATTGCAGGTCCAACGAGGGCAATCGCACTGGCAAGCCCGACTCCCAGTACTGCCCCGTCAAGCCAACCAGCCACTTCCGGGCTGATTTCATCGGTAGTCTCCGTCTCACCACCAATGAAGACGTTGGCCGACCCGGCACTTATCCTGGCATCGCAAACAGTACGATCTCCCACTCTGGCAGCGGGCAGGCCATTGATGTAAACGGAGCAGCTACCTTGGGCCAGCGTCCTCGAGACACCGGAATGATCCGTGCACACGGCATAGTCGGCATGCGCCCTCGCCGCCGGTTGGCCATTGATGTGAACGTTGCCTGAGCCGGACGTTATGAAACCCGTTTCCCGCTGCGCGAATGACAAGCTACCAAGCAGTTGCCCAATGCCTGCCCCTGTCGCTGCACCCGCCCCGACCATTGCTACCAGCGCCGCAGCCCCCAAGCCGCCGGTGCCAATAACGGCTATCCCGAACAAGACGGCACCGGCCCCAATCGCCAAGCCTGCCAACAAGCCGCTCAATGCACTGGAATGCTCAATCGGATCGGCGAAACGTGCTGCACCACTCATGCTGGCGCAGCCTCGTACACCTCCTCATTGCCACCAGGCGGGCTGCGCACTTCAAAGCTGCTGATGACCTGAGTGAATGCTTCACGCTCAGTCTCCGTCATGCCCTTGGGGTTGTTGCTGGTTGCCGTGATCTGCATCAGAAGACGCTGCCCATGTTCGTCCTGATGCAGAAACATCACCTGTATCTGATGAATCGGCTGACCTTGCTGGCGCCAACGGAACTCCACTTGGCGTGCCTCCAGGCCCGCCACCTGGGTGGGGGTAACAGGTTCGATCCACTGCAGATGGGACAGCGTTTTATCCACTTCCCCGAGCAATTTTTGCGCAAGCGTTTCCAGTGATGCGTCCCGCGCAGCCAATGACCTGCCAATCACCAATGAAAACGGGCTAGGGGTGAACTCGGTGAGGGTGAATACATGAAACGTTTTGTCTTTCAGACTCTCTGGCCGCACGAAGCTCAGCTCATTCGCCAGATAACGCTCCGGCGGTGGCGGCTTCATCGCCTCTCGTGCGAGTTGCTCACGTTCGAGGCGTTCTTTCTCCTCACGCTTTTCAGAAATCCTGTCGTAGATACTTTTGCGATACATAAAGACTGTTCCCTGTCCTTCACTCGGATTTATTGAGATTGATGATCGTGCTGCCATTCACATCCACCACCACGCCGCACAACTTGATGGTCCCGTCCTGATTCATCACCAACTTGCTTTGCCCCACTTCAAGCGTGATGGATTGCGCAGCCGTCAATTTGATATGCCCTTGATCGACGGTGACGTAGTACGACCCTTCCTCCACCGCAATGCTGGTTTCCAGCCGGATGGTTTCCGCATGCTTGCCGGTCACGTTGATCGTGCGGTTACCGCCAACGTTGAGCCTGTCATCCGCCTCGACTTCGATATCCATGTCGCGTTCGGCATGCAGGCTGACCTGCTCCGCGCCGGCCTTGTCTTCGAAGCGCAAGAAGTTGGCGGTGCGACCGGTGCCATTGATCGATCGGGTCAATACCCCGCTCTGGGTCTTGTTCGCCGGCAGCGGCCATGGCGGCGGGTTGCCGTTGTTGTAGACGCTGCCGATGATCAAGGGGCGGTCGGGGTTACCCTCAAGGAACACCACCACCACTTCGTCTCCCACCCGCGGGATCTGGATGCTGCCAAAGCCACCGCTGGCGCCGGTCTGTGCCACCCGCACCCAGCTGGAACTGCCCTCGTTGAAATCACCTTGGCGATCCCAGTGAAATTGCACCTTCACCCGCCCCAGCTCATCGGTGAAGATTTCCTCGCCGGGCGGGCCTACGACGATGGCAGTCTGTGGGCCGTTGATAACGGGTCGGGCAGTGTTCGCCTGCGGGCGGAACGGGATCTTCTTGCGCACGCACGTAAAGGTGTTGAAGTAGCTGGCCTGCTGGCCGGTGAGGTAGTTGTTGTGGCCTTCACACGTCACGCTCAACAACAGGAACTCACGCGCCTCCACCAAGCGGCCAGCGTGGGCCGGGTGCTGCAGCAACTCGAAGCTGTAACCCGGGCGCATGGCGCGGCAGTTGCTCGCGCCTTCGAACCATTTGGCGCGCACTTCCAGCGCCTCGATGCGTGTTCGCAACAAGGCTTCGCCTTCGTTGTAGGTCCCGTGGGTGTATTGGCCGGGGTCGTACACTTCCAGACATTGCACATCGCCTTGCTCGTTCACGCTGTCCATCGCCACCGGCAGCAGGTTGTGCGGCTTGCGATAGTCGAAGGTCTGCAGGGCAAGCTTGCCGGCCGACAGCTGGCGATGGCCGCTCCAGCGCGTGATGGCATCGGCGATTTCGGTCACCGAATTTCTGTGGAAACGGATCTGCGGTTGTTCGGGTAGTGGGTCTGACAAGCGGGAATAGTCGCTGATCACCAGTATGTGGTTCTCGGCACTGTGCTCGAAGTAGTAGAACATTCCAGCCTGCTCAAGCAGGCGATGAATAAAGCTGAAATCGCTCTCGCGGTATTGAGTGAGGTAGCTGTGACGCTTCTGCGAGCGGTGCAGGTAGAAACGGTAACGGGCGTATTCCGGATACAGCGCAAAGACCTCGCGCAGTACCTCCTCCACCGTGCAGTCCTGGAAGATTCGCGTATCGATGCGATGCTCAAGCAGTGAAAGCCAAGGGTTCAGGGTCGCCCTGTAGCGCTCCAGGGCGCCATCGCTGCCCAGGCTGGCAAAGCGGGTGAGGTAGCCGTTGATGAAGCGCGGGTCGGCATCGGCGAGTTCGATCTCCAGGCTGACCTGTTGGCCGATCATCGATTTCAACGGCATCTGCACCGAGTTGCAGAACAGCAGCAGCTCATATTCGAAGGCTTGCGATAGGCCTTCAACGCCGTTGAAGCGCTCCAGCAGCAGTCCCGACTCGGGATTCGACTTGTGGTGGAACTTGAACAGTCGACGGTGCTGAGGGCTCAGCCGTTCGACCAGGTCCATGATCATTACGCTCTCCTTTGCACGTTCATGTTCGAAAGGCGGTGGAGGCTAGGGGAGTGGAAGGACCGATGGCAATGAACGGGGTGTTTAGGGGGATGGCGGGGGTTGGGAATGATCTGACAGCGGAATTTACGGTTTCCTACTATGGTCGCCGGGAGTGGATTTTTTTGGGGGGCCGTGTAGGGGAAGCAGCGGCGCAACGGTGCGGGTTTCGGACAAGGGGGTGGTCCTGCACGGATCGCGGATGAACCCGCTGCTACCGAACAAAAACCGCATTAACGGGTTACAAACTTTGTGGGCGTGAGCTATGGAATGGGGGGAGCCAGGGCTTGTCGTGACATTTTTGGCGTCTATGCGATCGAGCGCCGCCCGCGCGGCGCATCGCGAGCAAGCTCGCTCCTACATTTGTTGCAACGTGCCTATGTCTGATAGGCCATGGTTGCCTGCCTTGTTTGCACGACGCGATTTCTTGGCGGGCGCCTGAATATACCCGACAGCGATGAAAAGGAGTTTGCAGTGCCATCGATCTACCAGCTCAAACCGCGCTTTCAGTCCCTCTTGCGCCCTGCAGTGCAACGCCTGCACGACCGGGGCGTGACCGCCAACCAGGTGACCGTCAGCGCCGCCGTGGTCTCGCTGCTGGTCGGGCTGCTGCTGGCCTGGTTCAGCCACATTGCCTGGCTGTTCATCCTCATTCCGGTCTGGATGCTGTTGCGCATGGCCTTCAACGCCATCGACGGCATGCTCGCCCGTGAGTTCGGCCAGCAATCACGGCTCGGCGCCTACCTCAATGAACTCTGCGACGTGATCGCGGACGCGGCGCTGTACTTGCCGTTCGCCCTGCTTGCCGGGGTCTGGCCAATGCTGGTGATCGTGGTGGTGCTCAGCGCCACCTTCAGCGAATACGCCGGGGTGATGGGCCCGCTGGCCGGTGCCTCGCGGCGCTACGACGGGCCGATGGGCAAGAGCGACCGGGCGCTGGCCTTTGGCGTGCTGGGCACCGGGGTCGCCCTGGGCCTGCTCGACGGGGCCTGGGTCAATGGCCTGTTGCTGGTCATCCTCGCACTCTCGCTCTATACCCTCTACAACCGGGTTCGCCAGGGGCTGGCCGAAGCTCGCTGAACCCTCCGCCGCCGGACAAGGACTTTCGCCATGCGCCAAGCGCAATCGCTGCATTTCACCACCCACGACGGTGTCGAGCTGCACTACCGTCACTGGCCCGCCACCCGCAACGAATACCAACCGCGCCGCGCCGTAGTGATGTTTCACCGCGGCCACGAACACGGTGGGCGCATGGCCCACCTGGCCGACGAACTGGACATGCCGGGCTACGACTTCTTCGCCTGGGATGCACGTGGCTACGGCAAGTCGCCAGGGGCTCGGGGTGATAGCCCGGGGTTCGCCACCAGCGTGCGCGATGTGCAGACCTTCATCGAGCATATCCAGGCCAGCCACGGCGTTGCCGAACAAGACCTGGTGGTACTGGCGCAAAGCGTCGGCGCAGTGCTGATCGCTACCTGGGCCCACGACTACGCGCCCAGGGTGCGCTGCCTGGTGCTCGCCTCGCCGGCGTTCAAGGTCAAGCTCTACGTGCCCTTCGCCCGCCCCGGCCTGAAGCTGATGAAGGCCGTGCGCGGCAATTTCTTCGTCAACAGCTACGTCAGGCCGCAACTGCTCACCCACGACCCTGAACGGGTCATGTCCTACGTGGCCGACCCGCTGATCAGCCGGCCGATTTCCGTGACCATGCTGCTGGGCCTGTACGACGCCGCCGACCGTGTGGTGGCCGATGCCCAGGCCATCCAGGTGCCGACGCAGATGCTGGTATCCGGGGCGGACCTGGTGGTCGAGCGCAAGCCGCAGGAGCGCTTCTTCGAGCGCCTGGGCAGCGCACGCAAGGAGATGCACATTCTGCCGGGCTTCTTCCACGACACCCTCGGCGAGCGTGACCGTGCCCACGCCCTCAGGCGTATCGAGCGGTTCGTCGAGCACTGCTTCGCCAGCCCCGCGCCGGTGCCGTCGTTGCTCGATACCGACAAGGCCGGCGCCAGCTGCGCCGAAGCCGAAAGCCTGGCCGCGCCGTTGCCGCGCAACTCGCCCCGCGATCTCTACTGGCGCGCCACCCGGGCCGGCCTGCGCCTGGGCAAGGGGATGGCCGAAGGCTTGAAGCTGGGCTTCGACACCGGCTTCGACTCCGGCAGCACGCTCGACTACGTCTACCGCAACCAGCCCACCGGCAAAGGCAAGCTGGGCCGGATGATCGACCAGAACTACCTGAACGCCATCGGCTGGCGCGGCATTCGCCAGCGCAAGCTGCACATCGAGGAACTGCTGCGCCAGGCCATCGCACGGCTGCGTGAACAGCAACGGCCCGTGCATATCGTCGACATCGCCGCAGGCCATGGCCGCTACATCCTCGAAGCCCTGCAGGAGCTGGAACAACTGCCCGACTCGATCCTGCTGCGCGACTACAGCGAACTGAACGTGCAGCAAGGCAGCGCGCTGATTGCCGAAAAAGGCTTGGCCGACATCGCCCGTTTCGTCCAGGGCGACGCCTTCGACCGCGCCAGCCTGGCCGCGCTGGACCCGCGCCCGACCCTGGCGGTGGTGTCCGGTCTTTACGAGCTGTTCCCCAGCAACCTGTTGGTGGGCAATTCGCTGGCGGGCCTGGCCGATGCGGTCGAGGCGGGCGGCTACCTGGTCTACACCGGCCAACCCTGGCACCCGCAGCTGGAGATGATCGCCCGCGCCCTGACCAGCCATCGCGGCGGCGAGGCGTGGGTGATGCGCCGGCGCAGCCAGGCGGAAATGGACCAGTTGGTCGAAGCGGCGGGCTTTCGCAAGCTGGCCCAGCGGGTCGATGAGTGGGGCATTTTCACGGTCAGCCTGGCCCAGCGGGTGCGTGAATGACAACTGCCCGTGAACCGGGCTTGATCCGCCGGGGGGTGCTGTGGCTGTTGCTGCTGGGGCCGTTGTTCTTCCTCAGCTACGGCCTGGCGAACAGCTACACGGCGGGTCGCAGCGATATCGGCAGCCTGGTGTTCGCCTGGGAAAGCCACATGCCGCTGTGGCCCTGGACGATCATCCCGTACTGGTCGATCGACCTGCTCTACGGCTTGTCCTTCCTGCTGCCCCGCACACGGCAGGAAATGGATCGGCACGCCCTGACGCTCCTCACCGCGCAGGTGCTCTGCGTGAGCGGCTTCCTGCTCTGGCCCTTGCGCTTCACGTTCGAGCGGCCCGAGCTGGGCGGCCTGTTCGGCTGGCTGTTCGATGTGCTGATGGGCTTCGACAAGCCCTACAACCAGGCGCCCTCGCTGCATATCGCGCTGCTGGTGATCATCTGGACGCTGTTTGCCCGGCATGTACAGCGCCAGCCCTGGCGTTGGCTGATGCATGGCTGGATGGCGTTGATCGGGGTCTCGGTGCTGACGACCTGGCAGCACCACTTCATCGATGTCCCGACCGGCGCATTGGCGGGGTTCGTCTGCGTGTGGCTGTGGGGCAACCGCTGGCGGGAAGCCGGCATTGCGCGCGTCGCCAAGCGCTGGTGGGTGGCGCTGTGTTATGCCGTCGGTTCGTCATTGCTGACGACCGTGGCCTTCATCGCGGGAGGGGCGGGTCTTTGGCTGTTGTGGCCTGCTACTTCCTTGCTGTTGGTGGCGCTGAACTATGCCGTTATGGGTAGCGGTGGGTTTCAGAAGAATGCGCACGGGCGCTTGTCGAGTGCATCCAGCTGGCTGCTGGCGCCTTACCTGGTCGGTGCATGGATCAACTCGCGGCTGTGGACCTGGCGTCATCCGCAGGCCGATGAAGTGTGTGACGGTGTATTCCTTGGGCGCATTCCATGGCGCAATGAGGCTGCCCCGTTTGCCGCCATCGTCGACCTCTGCGCGGAACTCCCCTGCCCTGTCAGCAAACAAGTCCCCACAGAACTTGTGGGCGCCGGCTTGCCGGCGATAGCGTCCGAACAGCCAAAGCAGTTCTACAGCGCAGCCCCCACGCTGGACTTGATCCCCCCCGACAGCCACCTGCTGCAGCAAGCCGCCGAAGCCATCGAACGCCTGCGCCGGCAAGGCCCCCTGCTGGTCTGCTGCGCTCTCGGCTATTCACGCAGCGCCTGCGCGGTAGCCGCCTGGCTGCTGCTGACCGGGCGCTGCAAGGATCTCGACGACGCCGAAAGGCTGATCCGCCAGGCACGCCCCGGTATCGTCCTGCGCCCCGCCCATCGCCACGTGTTGCAACAGCTCGGAGCACAGCCATGAACCTGCACCTGGTCGCCAGCCTGCTCGCCCGCGGCGCGCAACTGGAGCGCTTGTCGGATGGCGTGACCCTGCTGGCGTTGGCCTACGGATTGGCACCGCTGCTCGGCGCACAACTTCATCCGCTGACAACGCTCCTGTGCGCGATGTTGCTGATGCTCGGCCTGATGCACAAATACTGGGCCATCCGTGTCGCCCTCGACGCCGACCTGTTCGCCCGCCTCGGCGCCAGCAGCGACCTGCCCGCCGACACCCGGCACCTGGACCGCGCCCTGTTCGACCTGCACCTCAAACCACAGCGTGAAGACAGCCGCGACTGGCCTGCCCGCAGCCAGGCAGCCTTGTCCCTGTTGCGGCGCCAGGCCATGTGCCTGGCCCTGCAACTGGTGCTGGCCTTGACTACCCTGCTGACTGTGCCCTTCATCGGATGACGACCGCACCATGCTCGCCGCCCTGACCGCCTTCCTCATCACCTCCGCCGCCCGCCTGATCACCGGCGCCCGGGCCTTGTGGCTCGGCTGCACCCCGCAGCCGGTACAGCGCCTGTATTACGCCAACCACAGCAGCCATGGTGATTTCGTACTGCTCTGGGCCTCATTGCCCGACCCCTTGCGCAGGCGCACGCGTCCAGTGGCAGGCGCCGACTACTGGGCCAGACCCGGTATTCGCGATTTTCTGATTCGCCGGGTATTCAACGGGGTGCTGATCGACCGACAGCGCAGCGAAGGCCAGGGCAACCCGCTGCAACCGGTGCTCGATGCCGTGGCCCAGGGTGATTCCCTGATCTTCTTCCCCGAAGGCACCCGCAACCTCGGCGACGAACCGCTGATGCCGTTCAGAAGCGGCCTTTACCACCTGGCCACAGCCAACCCCGAGGTCGAGCTGGTGCCGGTGTGGATCGCCAACCTCAACCGGGTCATGCCCAAGGGCCGTGCCCTGCCCCTGCCGTTGCTGTGCACGCTGAGCTTCGGCGAACCCATCCACCTGCTGGCCGATGAAGGCAAGCAGGCCTTTCTCGAGCGAGCCAGCCAGGCCTTGCTGAACCTGGCACCGAAGGACGCCTGACATGGACGACAACACCCTTTCCCTGTTCGCCGGCATCGGCGCCCTGTTGCTGATCGCCAGCATCATCGGCCGCCTGCTCAAGAGGCGCGCCGGCCCGGCGCCGCACGCGGTGATCGACAACCTCAACGCCCGCATCAACGCCTGGTGGGTGATGGTGCTGGTGATCGGCATCGCCTTCCTGTTCGGCAAGTACGGGGTGATCGTGCTGTTCTACGGGGTGTCGTTCTACGCCCTGCGCGAGTTCATGACCCTCACCCCGACCCGGCGCAGCGATTACCCGGCGCTGGTGGCCGCGTTCTATGTCGCCCTGCCGGTGCAGTACCTGCTGATCGCCATGGACTGGTACGGCCTGTTCAGCATCTTCATCCCGGTCTACCTGTTTCTGCTGCTGCCGATCCTTGCCAGCTTCGGCGGCGATACCACACGCTTTCTCGAACGTGCCTCGAAAGTGCAGTGGGGGCTGATGATCGCGGTGTACTGCCTGTCGTCGGTGCCGGCCCTGCTGACCCTGGATATCCCGGGCTTCGAGGGCCGCAACCTGCTGCTGATCGCCTGGCTGATCCTCGTGGTGCAGATCAGCGATGTGCTGCAGTACGTGTGCGGCAAGCTGTTCGGCAAGCGCAAGGTGGCCCCCAACCTGTCGCCATCGAAGACCGTCGAAGGCCTGGCCGGCGGCGTGGCGCTGGCAACCCTGGTCGGGGCGCTGCTGTGCTGGATCACCCCGTTCAACTTCTGGCAGGCGGCCCTGATGGCGCTGGCCGTGAATGCCATGGGCTTTTTCGGCGGCCTGGTGATGTCGGCGATCAAGCGCGACCGCGGGGTGAAGGACTGGGGCCACATGATCGAAGGCCACGGCGGCATGCTCGATCGCATGGACTCGGTGTGCTTCGCGGCACCGGTGTTCTTTCACTTCGTGCGTTACTGGTGGGCTTGATCAGTGATGCTGCTTGAGTTGGCCTTTTCCCCTTGGCTCAGTGCGCGATAGCCAACTCTCGCAATGCTGCCGAGGCCAAAAACCCTGACCGCGATGCATACCGATGGTCGCGCTTAACTTTCTCATCGATGCGCTGCAGCAGATTTTCCGGCAGTGTCGCGTTGAATCGCACGGCCTTCCCCAGGTACGGCGTCACATCGAAATCCACGACGGCCCAGACTCCGCCGGCATAATCGGGATTCGCTACGTGAACGTCGATTTCCTGCGCTTGCGGCAGGGCCTCGTTATCAGCGACCAACCCTTCAAAATGCAGTGCCAGGGCTTCCTGAACATTTTCCAGCGCCTGGGCGACACTCTCCCCTGCGGAAAAGCAGCCTGGGACATCGGGAACAGTCACTCCGTAATCCGAATCGGTGTCTTTGTGCAATACGACCGGAAATTTCATTGCGCGTCTCCACTGATACTTGAGCGGGTGAAACCAATCGGCTACTTCAACCCGGCTTGTTTCAGGATGCTGTGAACAGTGCCCTTGGGCAGATCACTTTTGGGATGGGGAACTGTCACTCTTCCCTTTTTCACGGGATGCCTGAATTGATGATGGCTGCCCTTCACCTCAACTTCGTACCAACCATCTGCCTCAATGAGCTGAATCACTTCACGACTGCGCATTCATTTTTCCTTCGGCAGTCGATGTGTATGGTACACACCAAACGGACCAAAACAAAGCGCAGTACACACTATGCACACCTTGGGCGACCAGCGGATGCGCCAGCCGCTGCGAGTAGGCCTCTTCCTGTTGCTGGGTGAGAAACAAGACCAATACGCCTGCATCTCGCCATCCAGGGTCAACTGAGCGCCGACAGTGTGCGTCCCGCTCTGGGGGCATGGAGCTGGCCCCTGTGACGGTCGAGGTCAACGCGCTGGCATAGCGCGGTCAGACAGCTGGACGTCGAGCCCAGGCAACTGCGGCCAGGCCAATGGCCCTATGGTGACGCGTCATCCAGCCAGTCACCAGGAGTTGTGCCATGTCCGATTTCATCACCGTCCTGCGCGAAACCTGTCCGACGCCCGTCGTGGACGCCACCAAGTGGAAGCGCATCGGCGGCGATCCGCACACCGTCAACCTCAATGCCTACCTGTCGGCCGACGGCAGCAAGATCATGGGCACCTGGATCTGCACCCCGGGCAAGTTCGAGGTCAACTACGAGAAATGGGAGTTCTGCCACTTCCTCGAGGGCTACTGCATCATCACCCCGGAAGGTGAAGCGCCGAAGCATTTGAAGGCGGGTGATGTGTTCGTGATCGAACCGGGGATGAAAGGGACCTGGGAAGTGGTAGAGACCGTGCGCAAGTATTTCGTTTTTGCCTGATCCGGGATTTTTGCTGGCATCACTGGCCCTATCGCCGGCAAGCCGGCTCCCACAATAAGGCTGTGCAGTACCTGTGGGAGCCGGCTTGCCGGCGATAGGGCCACTACAGGCAAAAAAAATCGCGAGGCAGACGCCCTTCCCTCTGGTGCGCAGTTACAGAGGGAAAGCCGCCCGACCCGCGATGAAGTCCCTCGCTCGTCAGTCCTTCTTGCGGTACCCCTCGACGATTGCCGAGAAGTCCTTGCCGCCTTCACCACGCAGGCTCATGGCCTGGTAAAGCTGCTGGGCCACAGCGCCCAGGATCACCGGTTGATGGGCCTGGCGCGCCGCTTCGGTGGCCAGCCCCAGATCTTTCAGCATCAGCTCGGCACCAAAACCACCGGTATATCCCCGCGATGCCGGCGCCGTCTCGATGATGCCCGGCCACGGGTTGTAGGTGTCGGAACTCCAGCAACGCCCGGTCGAGCTGTTGATGATGCCGGCGAGCACCTTGGTGTCGATGCCCAGCGCATTGCCCAGGGCCATCGCTTCGGACACGCCGATCATCGAGATACCCAGCAGCAGGTTGTTGCAGATCTTGGCGATCTGCCCGGTACCGACCTCACCGCAGTGCACGATGTTGCGGCCCATCTGCTCCAGCACCGGCTTGAGCGTGGCGAACAGCTCGGCGCTGGCACCGACCATGAAGGTCAGGGTGCCCGCCGCCGCGCCGCCGGTGCCTCCGGATACCGGTGCATCGCCCATGTCCACGCCCTTGGCCGCCGCAGCCTTGGACACTTCACGGGCGGTCTGCGGGTCGATGGTGCTGCAATCCACGGTCGGCGTGCCGGGGCGCACGCCCGCCAGCACACCGTCGTCGTTGAGGTAGACACTGCGCACGTGGGCCGCTGCCGGCAGCATGGTAATCACCAGCTCGCTGCTGGCGGCCGCTTCCTTGGGCGAGGCGCTGACCTGCCCACCCAGTTCGGCGAGTTCGGCCAGCACGGTCTTGTTCAGGTCGAACAGGTTCAACTGGTGCCCGGCCTTGATCAGGTTGCGGGCCATGGGCGCGCCCATGTTGCCCAGGCCGATGAATGCGATACGCATGGCGAACTCCTTAGCGCAGGCTGATGGTGGTGTTCACACCGTCATTGACGCTGTCGTCATCGAACCAGCGGGCGGTGACGGTCTTGGTCTGAGTGTAGAACTGCACCACTTGCTTGCCGTACGGGCCAAGATCACCGAGCTTGGAGCCGCGCGAGCCGGTGAAGCTGAAGAACGGCACCGGTACCGGAATCGGAATGTTGATGCCGACCTGGCCGATGTCGATCTCGCTCTGGAACTTGCGCGCCGCCGCGCCGCTCTGGGTGAACAGGCCCGTGCCATTGCCGAACGGGTTGGCGTTGACCAGGGCGATGGCTTCGTCGAGGGTGTCGACTTCCAGGGTCACCAGCACCGGGCCGAAGATTTCCTGGGTGTACACCTGCATGTCGGTCTTGACCCCGGAGAACAGGGTCGGGCCGACGAAGTTGCCCTGCTCGTAGCCTGGCACCTTCACACCACGGCCATCGAGTTCGAGCTTGGCGCCTTCCTGGATCCCGCTTTCGATCAGGCCCAGCACACGCTCCTTGGCCCGCTTGGAGACCACTGGGCCGACATCGGTGCCCGGCTCGCTACCGGCATTGACCTTGAGCTTGCTCGCCGCATCCTTGATGTCCGGCAGCCATTCACGCGCCTTG
The DNA here is from genome assembly GCF_000282535.1 of Pseudomonas sp. GM84. Lineage (GTDB taxonomy): Bacteria > Pseudomonadota > Gammaproteobacteria > Pseudomonadales > Pseudomonadaceae > Aquipseudomonas. The sequence continues at coordinate 42,548 of NZ_AKJC01000134.1, forward strand.
CCCACCAGTACCGCCACCGAGGTGGCCATGCAGCGCTGGCCGGCCGCGCCGAAGGCGGCACCGACCAGGGCATTGACAGTCTGAGTGCGGTTGGCATCGGGCAGTACCACGGCGTGGTTCTTCGCGCCCATCATCGATTGCACACGCTTGCCGTGCTGGCTGCCCAGGTTGTACACGTGGGTGCCGACTTCGGTAGAGCCGACGAACGAAATCGCCTTGATGTCCTTGTGGGTGCAGATCGCGTCCACCACCTGCTTGCCACCGTGCACCACGTTGAGCACACCCGCCGGCACGCCGGCTTCCAGCGCCAGCTCGACCAGCATCATGGTCGACAGCGGGTCCTGCTCGGAGGGTTTGAGGACGAAGGTATTACCGCAGACGATCGCCATCGGGAACATCCACAGCGGGATCATTGCGGGGAAGTTGAACGGGGTGATGCCGGCGCACACGCCGATCGGCTGGCGCAGGGTGTAGGTATCGACGCCGCCGGCAACGTTCTCGGCGAACTCGCCCATCTGCAGCGTGCCGATGGAGGCGGCGTGCTCGACCACTTCCAGGCCGCGGAAGATATCGCCCTCGGCATCGGCGAGGGTCTTGCCCTGCTCGGCGCTGAGGGTCTGGGCGATACGCTTGGTGTGTTCGCGGATCAGCGCCTGCAGCTTGAGCATGATGCGCATGCGGGCGCCGATCGGGGTGTCGCGCCAGCTGGCGAAGGCACGCTGGCCAGCGGCCACGGCGGCATCCACTTCTTCGACGGTTGCGAACGGCACCCGCGCCAGCACCTCTTGGGTGGCCGGGTTGACGATGTCGCGCCACTCGGTGGTCTTCGATTCGACCCACTGGCCATCGATCAGCAGCTTGACCTGCTCGACCTTGGTCTTGTCGGGGGATTGTGGTGCGTTCATCTGCGTTCTCCTTGGAATTTTTGTCGGGACGAGATCGCCAACGCCGTGCAAACGCGAGGTGGCGTCGTGGGGCTTTTTTCGAGTATAGATGTGCAAACATCCAACAAGAACGCACAAAAAAACCGGATCAACATGCAAAAAGACCTGACCTCCCTCAGTGCGCTGAACTGGGACGACCTGAAGTTCTTCCTCGAAGTGGCGCGTACCCGCAAGGCCAGCAGCGCCGCCAAACGCCTTAGCGTCGACTACACCACGGTGTCTCGGCGCATCAGTTCGCTGGAGGGTGCGCTGGGCACGCTGCTGTTCGAGAAATCACGCACCAATGGCTTCGTGCTGACCGCCGAAGGGCAGCGCCTGCTGGGCTATGCCGAATCGATCGAAAGCACGCTGCACATGGCTTGCGAGCAGGTGTCAGGGTCTGGCGTGGCATTGTCAGGGCATGTACGCATGGGCTGCACCGAGGGCTTCGGCAGCTTCTTCGTCACCCCGCAGCTGAGCCATTTCGTCGACGCCTACCCGGCGATTTCGGTGGATATCCTGCCGCTGCCGCACTTCATCAGCCTGTCCAAGCGCGAGGCGGATATCGTCATCGCCCTGGAGCGGCCGGAGCATGGGCCTTATGTGTGCTGCAAGCTGTGCGACTACCGGCTGCGCCTGTATGCGACCCAGGATTACCTGGACAGCCGTGCGCCAATTGGTCAGGTGAGCGACCTGGTGGGGCATCCGTTCATCAGCTATGTGGATGATCTGGCGTTCAGTTCGGAGCTGCTGTACCTGGCCAACCTGATCCCCAATGCCAGTGCGCACCTGCGCAGCACCAGTGTGATCGCGCAGTACACGGCGGCCTTGCAGGGGCGTGGGTTGGCGATCCTGCCGTGTTTCCTGGCGGCGCAGGATTCGCGGCTGGTGACGGTGTTGCCGGAAGAGATCGAGGTGACGCGGCAGTTCTGGATGTATTGCCGGGAGGATTTGCGGAAGTTGAAGCGGATTACCTTGTTGTGGGATTACATCCGCGGGGTGACCGAGGCGAATGCGCCGTTGTTGATGGGGGAAACTCGGGAGATGCGGTTTGCTCAGGATTGAGGGGGGCTGCTTCGCAGCCCATCGCCGGCAAGCCGGCTCCCACAAAGCTGGCACTAGACACTGTGGGAGCGGGCTTGACCCGCGAACACGGGCGAAGCCCGTGCCAGGCTGCGATGGTGTCTGAGCTGGCCCCTTCGCGGGACAAGCCCGCTCCCACTGGTTGTGTTCTGTGCCCTGGGCCGCAGCTAGCCTGCCTGTCAGTAAGACGCCACCACGATCGACACCCGGCGGTTTTCGGTGCGCCCGGCACTGGTCCGGTTATTCGCCACTGGCTGGGTACTGCCCAACCCACGGGTGTGAATGTTCTGCGCCGGCATGCCGACGTCGATCAGTGCCTTGGCCACACTGCCCGCGCGCCGCTCGGATAGCTGCTGGTTGTACGCCGCCTTGCCCGTGGCATCGGCATGGCCATCGACCCGCACGCCCTCGATACCTACCCCCAGCAACGCCTTGCCGATACGCTCGACAATGGCCTGGCTCTGGCCATTGAGGCTGTCCAGGTCGCTGCCGAACAACACCTTGCCCGACAGGTCGAACGCCCAGCCCTCTTCGGTCGGCGCAAAGCCTTCGCGCTTGAGCACGGCGATCTGCTCGGCCGTGAGCCCTTTGGGCGGCGGGCTCTGGCAGCCGGTCAGCGCCAGCAAGGCCAGCAACAGTGCAATGAAGGGAAAACGCAAACGATGGATCACGGTTCAGCTCCTGTTCTTGAACTCGGCGGCGGACCGTTCCGTCTGCGCCGCTTGCCACTGGCCACGGCGCTTGCGCTTGGCCTGGTACATCGCCGCGTCCGCGGCATTAAGGAGGCTGGCGGGGTCGCTGCCATCCTCCGGGTAATAGGCGATGCCAACACTCATTGAGGTAGTAAGCGTGCCGCCCTCGTCGAGCTGCATCGGCAGTTGCATGCTGGCGATGATCTTCTCGGCAATGCGCTCGGCGTCCTCGCGGGACTGCAGCGGGGTCAGCAATACCGCGAACTCATCGCCGCCCAGGCGGGCCACCAGGTCATGCTCGCGCAGCTGCGCCCGCACACGGTCGGCGACGTTGATCAGCACTTCGTCACCCACGGCGTGACCAAGGCTGTCATTGATCTGCTTGAAGTGATCGCTGTCGAGGAACAACAGCGCCAAGTGGTCCTGCTGCCGGGCCGCATTGCGCAGGCAGCGGCTGAGGCGGCCTTCGAAGAAGGCCCGGTTGGGCAGGCCGGTGAGGCTGTCATGGCTGGCCTGGTGCGCCAGCGCGGCATTCTCGTTCTGCAGGTGGCCGTGCCAGACCTCCAGTTCGTCGAGCAAGGCGTTGAAGTCGTTGCCCAGCTCATTGAGTTCGGCGATCGGCGCTTCCGGCACGCGGCGGTCGAAACTGCGCTCGCGCCGCGCGGCATGGGCGACGCTGGCGAGGCTGCGCAATGGGCGGACAATATCGCCCAGCATGCGCCGTGACAGGTACAGGGCGACGAAGGCACTGAGCAGCGTGCAGAACAGAATGCCGCCAAGGCCACCGAGCAGGAACAGCAACAGGCTGCGCCCCTGGCCGATCAATTCGATGTGCCCGACCTTCTGCTGCTTGTGCAAGATCGGCAGGTTGACCGGTTGGTCCAGCAGCGCGGTCGCTACCTGGGCTTCCAGGCGGGCCAGCATGCCATCGTCGCTGCGCTGCCAGTGCGCCAGCACCTCGCCGTCACTGTTGAACACCTTGGCGTCCGCCACCTCCTCGGTGCCGGCGATCAGCGCCAGCGCTTCATTGGCGGCGGCACTGTCGTCGAATACCACGGCGGCTTCGACGGTGTAGTTGATGGAGCGGGCGATCAAGTGCACGTTGTGGTTGGCGTAGACACGCAGGGCCAGCACGCCCAGCAGGGTCAGCGAGATGCCCGCCAGGCCCACGGCCAGCAAGGCCACGGCAAGGTGCCCACGGCCGAGCACAGAGCGCAGTGTCGGGCGCACGCCTGGCTTTTTCCCCGGCTTCATGGCTGCACCGCCCGGCGCCGCGACAATTGCAGCACGCTGGGGTGGATACGCACGCCGGAGCGCGCCACCGAATCGAGATTGACCTCGAAAGCCACTTGCTCGTCGCCGACCCGCAGGCAGAACAGGCTGCCGACCGTGCACGGGTCGTCGGCTTCGCTGATGCTCACCACCGGGTGCCCACTGATGACCTCGAACAGGCGATCGCGCTGACCTGGGTCGAGTTTGCCGACATAAACGGCATCACAGGCCTGGGCGATCTGCCGGTCATCGGCCAGCAGGCGGCGAACCAGCAACGGCTGGCCGGCGTTCTGCACAGTGCTTTTGATCAAGTCGTCGGCGTATTCGGTGGGGCCGACCAGGCATAGGCGCAAGGGCATCGGCTCGGTTGGCCAGCGCGCGTAGCTGAGGATTCCCAAGACCACTTGGGTCACGGCCTTTGCCCGCTCTTGGGCCTGCTGGGAGGGGGGGGACGCCTGTGCATGGGCAGGGCCGGCCAATAGCAACAGGGCGGCCAGCACGAGAGAAAGCGCACCGCATGTCAACCGCTCCCTGGCCCGTGTCATGTGAGAATTCTCTCAAAACGCTATATGAACTCGGCGCAACGATAGCACAACGATGGCCTCCTGTAGGAGCGGAGCCTTGTGTCGGCTTTGATGGCCCTATCGCCGGCAAGCCGGCTCCCACAGTTACACCGCTGAACCCGACCTGTGGGAGCCGGCTTGCCGGCGAGGGGGTCAGACCTGCTCGAGCATGAGGCCGGAAATACGCCGGACCTTGCGTAACACGGCCTCTTCGAAAATGCCTTGGCGCGGTTCGATCAGGCTGAAGCAGTGCTTGGCGCGGGTGATGCCGGTATACACCAGCTCTTTGGTCAGCACCGGGTTGAGCGCATCCGGTAGCACCAGCGCGGTATGGCTGAACTCCGAGCCCTGCGACTTGTGCACGGTCATGGCGAACACCGTTTCCACTTCGTTGAGCCGGCTGGGCAGGACGAAGCGCACACCGCCGCTGCCGTCATTGCGCGGG
>NZ_AKJC01000135.1 GCF_000282535.1 Pseudomonas sp. GM84
TGCCGGCGATAGGGCCAGCCCTGAAAACTACAATCTTTACCTTTCCCTAACACTTCCAGACTTGACCAACAGGCAAGATGATAAGCATTATCATTCACCTTTCGTCGGCCAGGTCCCCTTGTGAGTCAGTCCCGGTTCAATTCCGTCTTCCTCGTCCAGCGCCTTTCCCTGCTGCGTACCCTGCAGCGCATGGTGGGCAACCCCAGCACTGCCGAGGACCTGCTGCAGGAAACCTACCTGCGGGTTTCCCGTGCCCTCGGCGAACGGCCTATCGAGCACCTCGAACCCTTCGTGTTCCAGACTGCCCGCAACCTGGCCCTGGACCATTTGCGCACGCGCCGGGTGCAATCGCGCATGCTGGTCGACGATGTGCCCGACGAGGTCCTGCACAATGTCGCGGCACCGCTTGGCAGCAGCGAAGACGCCGCGCATGCCGAACAACTGCTCAAGCACCTCAGCGTCAGCCTCAACCAGCTGACCGAGCGCCAGCAGCGGATTTTCATCCTCAGCCGCCTGCACGGCGCCAGCTACCTGGAAATCGCCGAACAACTGAAGGTTTCGGCCAGCACGGTTCAGAAGGAACTGAAACTGATCATGGCCATTTGCATGGGCGTGGCCGACCGCCTCAAATGAGCCGACCGTTGGCCGCCTGAGTGAGCCGAAGCCCTTGCCACACTGCGCCTTAGCCTTGATCATTCGAAAAAATCAATTCAAGGACTCCCCGTGACCGACAGCCCCGTCACTCGCCCGTCTGCCGCCGGGCCCGACGCCCGCGCCCGTGCGATGGATGAGGCACTGGACTGGCTGGTTCGCCTGCAATGCGCCACCGACGCCGATACCCTGGCCTTCGAGCAGTGGCTCAGCGCGGCGCCGGAAAACGCCGAGGCCTACGTCGAGGCCGAGGCCTTGTGGAACGGCACGCCCCTGCGCCAGGCCGCCACCCAGATGCACCACGGCCGGCGCAAGTCCCTGCGCGGGCGGCTGCGCAGCCATTGGAAACCGCTGGCCACTGCCGCCGTGCTGCTGGTCGGGCTGTTCACCTTCGGCAACCTGCCGGTGCGCCTGCAAGCCGACCACCTGACCGTGGTCGGCGAACGCCAACGCCTGCAACTCGATGACGGTGCCAAGGTGCTGCTCAACACCAACTCGGCATTCGCCAGCGACCTGCGTGAAGGCCGCCAGGTGGCGCGCCTGCTGCAAGGCGAGGCGTATTTCCAGATAGCCGGCGGCGGGCAATTGCCGCTGGAGGTGCAGGCCGGCCCCCTGCGCGCCCAGGTGCGCGACACCGATTTCGCCGTGCGCTACCTCGACGGCGAGGCGCAGGTTCGTGTGCAACGCGGTGACGTCGACCTGCAAGCGGACAGCGACCAGCGCATCCGCCTCAGCGCCGGCGACAGCATCAGCGTCGGCCCCCAAGGCTTCGGCCAGCGCCAGCGCGCGGACCTGCACAAGGACCTCGCCTGGGTCGATGGCCGCCTGGTCTTCGAGAACTGCCCGTTGAGCCAGGTACTGGCCGAAGTACGCCGCTACTACCCCGGGTGGATCATCAACCGCAACAGCCACCTCGACGACATGGCCGTGACCGGCAACTACCGCCTCGACCAGCCGCTGGAAACCTTGCGCGCCCTGGCTCACATCACCTCGGCGCAGCTGCACGAATACCCGGCCGTGGTCATCCTCAACTGACCTGAAAATTATTTTTACGCGATCGCGCTACCCCGCCCGTCTCGTTATAGCCAATGCAACTGATTCTTGTTTCAAAACAGGAACGGTCATCACCTATAACAGTTCGCGCGTCAGGGAGCGCTTTCGATGTCCACAGGTCCAACTCGCCCGTCCCCCCGTACCCGCCGTACAGGGCAACTGTCTCTGCTGACACTGGCCCTGCTCGCCAGTGGTGCCTGCAGCCTGCCGGCGCTGGCCGCCGAACCCGCCCAGGCCAGCAGCCCGCGCATGGGCGACTACCGCTTCAGCATTGCCCAACAGCCCTTGGTCGAGGCGATCAACGCCTTTAGCCAGGTCACCGGCTGGCAGGTCGGCTTCAGCGCCGAACTGGCCGACGGCGTGGCGTCGCCCGGCGTGCAAGGTTCCCTGTCGCCGGAGGCCGCACTCAAGCGCCTGCTGCAAGGCACGGGCCTGGGCTATCGCAAGATCGGCAACGGCAATGTGGTGCTCGAGCGCCAGTCGGCGGGCAGCGCCATCGCGCTGCAGCAGATGACCGTCAGCGCCACCCGTAGCGCCCAGGACGTAAGCCAGGTGCCCAGCACCGTCAGCGTGCAGACCCGCGAGCAACTGGACCGGCAGAACGTCAACAACATCAAGGATCTGGTGCGTTACGAGCCCGGTGTGTCGGTGGGTGGCGTGGGCCAGCGCAGCGGCCTGAACGGCTACAACATCCGCGGCATCGACGGCGAGCGGATCCTCACCCAGGTCGATGGCGTGTCGATCCCGGACAGCTTCTTCTACGGCCCCTACGCCCAGACCCAGCGCAACTACGTCGACCCGGAAATCGTCAAGCGCGTGGAAATCCTCCGTGGCCCGGCCTCGGTGCTGTACGGCAGCAACGCCATTGGCGGCGCGGTGAGCTACTTCACCCTCGACCCGGACGACATCATCAAGCCCGGCAAGGATGTAGGTGCGCGTCTCAAGACCGGCTACAGCTCGGCCGACGACAGCTGGCTGACCTCGGCCAGCGTGGCCGGCCGCCAGGGCGATTTCGACGGCCTGCTGCACCTGAGCCAGCGCAACGGCCACGAAACCGAATCCTATGGCGAGCACGGTGGCACCGGCCTGTCCCGCACCGAAGCCAACCCGGAAGATGTGCGCACCACCAACGTACTGGCCAAGCTGGGCTGGAACTATGCCGACGACGCGCGCCTGGGGTTCACCTACGAGCGCTACAAGGATGACCGCGACCAGAACATCCTCAGCGCCGTGGGCGGGCCGTTCATTCCAGGATTCGGCGCCATGAACTCCTACCGCATGCGCCAGGGCAACGACACCGTCACCCGCGAGCGCTTTGGCATCAACCACGAGTTCGGCCTCGACAGCCTGGTCGCCGACCACGTCAAGTGGAGCCTCAACTACCAGATCGCCAAGACCGACCAACGAACCGATGAGCTGTATGTCGCTTCGGGCCGGCAAGTGCTGCGCGATCGCCAGACCACCTACAAGGACCGCCAGTGGGTGTTCGACGCCCAGTTGGACAAAGCCTTCAACATTGGCCAGACCGATCACCTGCTGACCTACGGCACAACCCTCAAGCATGAAGAGGTGACCGGTTCACGCAGCGGCTCCGGCACCTGCGTGGCCATTGGCGGTGGCTGCACCGCCATCGGGCAGGACAGCCCGCGCGACGGCCAGGCGCTGGTCAGCGACTTCCCGGACCCGACGGTCAACACCTACAGCCTGTTCGTGCAGGATGAAATCCGCTGGAACAACTGGACCTTCCTGCCAGGTGCCCGCTACGACTACACGCGCATGGAGCCGGAGTTCACCGACGAATTCCTGCGCGGTATCCAGGGTTCGGGCACAGCGCCCAGCAACCTCGACGAATCGGACAAGAAGTGGCACCGCGTGTCGCCCAAGTTCGGCCTGACCTACGCCTTCAACGACAACTACACCTGGTACGGCCAGTACGCCGAAGGCTTCCGCACACCGACCGCCAAGTCGATGTACGGCCGCTTCGAAAACCCGGGCCTGGGCTACAGCGTGCGCGGCAACCCGGACCTGGAGCCGGAGAAGAGCAAGAGCTACGAAACCGGCCTGCGCGGCAACTTCGATGCCGGTAACTTCAGCGCCGCCGTGTTCTACAACAAGTACCGCGACTTCATCGACGAAGACGCCGTGCAGTCGGCCAACCTGGGCACCACCTTCCAGGCCAACAACATCAAGCACGCCACCATCAAGGGCGCCGAGGTCAAAGGCCGCCTCAACCTCGACCACTTCGGTGCACCGCAGGGCCTGTATACCCAAGGCTCGATCGCTTACGCCAACGGCCGCAACGACGACAACGGCCAGCCGCTGAACAGCGTCAACCCGCTGACCGGCGTATTCGGCCTGGGCTATGAGCAGCCGAACTACGGCGGCCTGTTGAGCTGGACCCTGGTCAAGCGCAAGACTCGCGTCGACGACACCACCTTCTTCGCCCCCGATGGCGCCAGCTCGCAGTTCCGCACGCCCGGTTACGGCGTACTGGACCTGAGCGGCTTCTACAAGGTGACCGACGACGTCACGGTCAATGCCGGGCTCTACAACCTGACCGACAAGAAGTACTGGCAGTGGGATGACGTGCGCGGCTACGACGGCCAGGGCGAGGCCGCCGTGACCCAACCGGCCAACCTCGACCGCCTGACCATGCCGGGGCGCAACTTTGCCATCAATGTGGTGTGGGATATCTGATCTGAGCTGAATCAGGGTCGGCCTCTTCGCGGGACAAGCCCGCTCCCACAAGTGCTCCACTGTTCTCGAGTTCAGTGGGGTACCTGTGGGAGCGGGCTTGTCCCGCGAAAAGGCCAGCACTTGCAGCACATTTTTTTACTGTCCCAACCCAGCTGTTTCGTCTTGTCACTAGACGCCCTCATTTTCCAAGGACACCCCCATGACCGACCGCCCTGCCCTGCGCTCGCAACGCCTCAACCAGGTCACCCACGCCCCGCACACCGAGCTCGATGCCCTGGTCAAGTCGCACAAGCCGTTCGACAGCCGCGAAAGCTTCGCCCGTTTCGTCGTCGCCCAGTACCTGTTCCAGTCTGAGCTCCAAGCCCTGTACACCGACCCGCAGCTGATCGCCATCGTCCCCGACCTGGCCGAGCGCTGCCGCGCCGAGCAGGCCCGCCTGGACCTCGCCGACCTCGACACCGAAGTCCCGACAGCAGTCCCCGGCGCCCTGCAGAACCCGAGCCTGGGTGAGGCATTGGGCTGGATCTTCGTCTCCGAAGGCTCCAAACTGGGCGCTGCGTTTCTGATCAAGCGTGCCGTGGCGCTGGAGTTGTCGGACAGTTTCGGTGCCCGTCACCTCGGCGAACCGGCCGGTGGTCGCGCCGAAGGCTGGAAGCAGTTCACCCGTATCCTCGATGGCCTGGCGCTGTCGGCCGAAGAAGACGCTGCTGCCGAACGCGGTGCAGTCGCTGCCTTCGAGCGCTTCACCGAACTGCTCAAGCATGCCTACGCCGCCGACGCCGCGCTGGCCTGACACGCATCACCCGGCCGCCCCTCCGGTGGCCGGACCGTTCTACGCAGTGAGACCATGACCCGACCTGCCCGCTCGAAACTGTCGCGCCTGCTGTACGGCATCCTGGCCTACGTGAGCCTGGGCATCGGCCTGGTGGCGATTGTCATCCCTGGCCTGCCGACCACCGAATTCATCCTGCTCGCCGCCTGGGCCGCGACCCGCAGCTCGCCGAAGCTATCGGCCTGGTTGGAGAATCACCGGCTGTTCGGGCCGATCCTCCATAACTGGCGCAACGGCAAGGTGATCCAGCGCCGGGCCAAGGTCAGCGCGACCGTCAGCATGCTGCTGTGCGCAGGCTTGATGCTGACGTTCCTCGAACATCACTGGCCGGTGTTCCTGGCCATCGCCGGCATGACCCTGGGCAACCTGTGGATCTGGTCCCGCCCGGAACGGCCATGCCCTGCCGTGTCACAAGCTCAACAGCCCTGAATACAGCAAGTAGGCCGCCAGCACCGCACCGGCCAGCACCGCCGCGAAAATCACCTTTTCCCAGGTGGTGAACAGGGGCTGCCCCTGTTCACGCTTGGCCCGGGCGAACAGGATCACCCCCGGTGCATAAAGCAACGCTGACAACAGCAGGTACTTCAGGCCGCCGGCATACAACAGCCAGATGGCGTAGATCAATGCGATGGCGCCGATGAGCAGGTCCTTGCGCCGTAGCGCCGGCTGCTCGGCGTAGCTCTCACCGCGTACGGCCAGCAGCACCGCATAGGCCGCCGACCACAGATAAGGCACCAGGATCATCGACGACGCCAGGTAGATCAGGCTGGTGTAGGTGCCCGCCGACACCAGGGTGATCAACAGGAAGCCCTGGATCATGCAGTTGGTCAGCCACAGTGCGTTGGCCGGCACATGGTTGGCGTTTTCCTTGGCCAGGAAGCGCGGCATGGTCTTGTCCCGCGCCGTGGCGAACAGGATCTCGGCGCACAGCAGCGCCCACGACAGCAGCGCGCCCAGCAGCGAAATGGCCAGGCCGATACTGATCAGCAAGGCGCCCCAGGGGCCGACGATGTGCTCGAGCACCGTGGCCAGTGACGGGTTCTGCAGCCCGGCCAGCTCCGGCTGGGTCATTACCCCCAGCGACAGCACGTTGACCAGTACCAGCAGCGCCAGCACGCCAACAAAGCCGATCACCGTGGCCTTGCCCACGTCCGAGCGGCGCTGCGCCCGCCCGGAATACACACTGGCGCCTTCGATACCGATGAACACGAACACCGTCACCAGCATCATGTTGCGCACCTGATCCAGCACATTGCCGAACTGCGGGTTGCTCAGCCCCCAGATATCGCGGGTGAAGATGTCGGCACGGAAGGCGAACGCAGCGATGACGATGAAGATCAGCAGCGGCACCACCTTGGCCACGGTGGTGACCTGGTTGATGAACGCGGCTTCCTTGATGCCCCTGAGCACCAGGAAATGCACTGCCCAGAGCAACAGCGAGGCGCAGCCGATCGCGACCGGTGTGTTGCCCTCACCGAAAATCGGAAAGTAGAAGCCCAAGGTGCTGAACAGCAGCACGAAGTAGCCGACGTTGCCCAGCCAGGCGCTGATCCAGTAGCCCCAGGCCGAGGAAAAGCCCATGTAGTCACCGAAACCGGCCTTGGCGTAGGCATACACCCCCGAGTCCAGCTCAGGTTTGCGGTTGGCCAGGGTCTGGAACACGAAGGCCAGCGCCAGCATGCCGACCGCGGTGATACCCCAACCTATCAGCACGGCACCGGCATCGGCGCGTGCTGCCATGTTCTGCGGCAGCGAGAAGATCCCGCCACCGATCATCGAACCGACCACCAGCGCGATCAATGCACCAAGGCGCAGCTTTTGTCCTGGTTCGCTCATGGCGCTCCTTTTTTCCTGTGTTGTCATACGTTTGAAACAGCCTCGGGGGCCATATGAGTACGCTTGCTTATATAAAAGCTGATTATGAAGGCAAAGCGCTCATAACTGCTTTATCTATCGACCCTACCTGTGAAAATTAGCAGCTATGAAGCAACTAGAAAAGAAACTGATAAAACTCAATATTCTTGTCAAAAATTTGCGAAAGCCCCAAAAACGGCTAGCTTCAGACATCGCAGGCGCAACAGAGCGTTTGCTCTAGAAGGACATGGAGGTGCCGGTGCATAAGGCCTGCAGCAGAGCTGTCGGCACTCTCCAGGAGTTGCGTGAAGGAATTTTCCTACATCACGCGACCATGAACTGATCTAGGTCATGTCATGGCCTCGGCGTCGGAACTAATCTGTCGTCAACTTTCTCCTGGCAGGAGTTGTTAAATGTCTGATTCGTCCGGAAAACTAAAACTCGGCGCTCTAGTTGCACTTGTCGTCGGTTCAATGATTGGTGGCGGGATCTTCTCGCTTCCGCAAAACATGGCAGCAAGCGCCGGTGTCGGCGCGGTGCTGATAGGTTGGGGTATTACGGCAGTCGGCATGCTGATGCTGGCATTCGTGTTCCAGACCCTGGCCAACCGAAAGCCTGACCTGGACGGCGGGGTGTATGCCTACGCCAAGGCCGGTTTCGGTGACTACATGGGCTTTTCCTCGGCCTGGGGCTACTGGATCAGTGCCTGGCTGGGCAACGTCGGCTACTTCGTGTTGCTGTTCAGTACCCTCGGCTACTTCTTCCCGATCTTCGGCGAAGGCAATACCCCGGCGGCCATCATCGGCGCCTCGGTCCTGCTCTGGGCAGTGCACTTCCTGGTGCTGCGCGGAATCAAGGAAGCAGCGTTCATCAACCTGGTCACCACGGTAGCCAAGATCGTACCGCTGGTGCTGTTCGCGTTGATCTGCCTGTTCGCCTTCAGGCTCGACATCTTCACTGCTGACATCTGGGCCACCGGTACACCGGAGCTGGGCAGCGTGATGAATCAGGTTCGCAACATGATGCTGGTCACCGTCTGGGTGTTCATCGGTATCGAAGGCGCGAGCATCTTCTCGTCACGGGCGGAAAAACGCTCTGACGTGGGTAAGGCCACCGTCATCGGCTTCATCACCGTGCTGCTGTTCCTGGTGCTGGTCAACGTGCTGTCGCTGGGCGTGATGACTCAGCCAGAGCTGGCCAAGCTGCAGAACCCATCCATGGCTGCCGTGCTTGAGCACGTGGTCGGCCACTGGGGTGCGGTGCTGATCAGCGTGGGCCTGATCATCTCGCTGCTCGGAGCCCTGCTGTCGTGGGTGCTGCTGTGCGCCGAGATCATGTTCGCCGCAGCCAAAGACCACACCATGCCGGAGTTCCTGCGCCGCGAAAACGCCAACCATGTGCCGGCCAACGCCCTGTGGCTGACCAACGCCATGGTGCAGATCTTCCTGGTCATCACCCTGTTCTCCAGCAGTACCTACCTGTCGCTGATCTACCTCGCCACTTCGATGATCCTGGTGCCTTACCTGTGGTCGGCGGCCTATGCGTTCCTGCTGGCCATGCGCGGCGAAACCTATGAGCAAGCTGCGAAAGAGCGCAGCAAGGACCTGCTCATCGGCGCCATCGCATTGATCTACGCCATCTGGCTGCTGTATGCCGGCGGCGTGAAATACCTGCTGCTCTCCGCCCTGCTGTATGCCCCGGGCGTGATCCTGTTCGCCAAGGCCAAACATGAAATTGGCCAACCGATCTTCACCAACGTGGAAAAACTGCTCTTCGCAGCCGTTGTCATCGGCGCCCTGGTGGCGGCCTATGGTCTGTACGACGGCTTCCTGACTTTGTGATCCCACGTATTCGCACTAATGGAGGAATGAACAATGTCCACTGAAAAACAGAAGTACGGTGTCCACTCCGAAGCAGGGAAGCTGCGCAAGGTGATGGTTTGCTCTCCGGGACTGGCGCACAAGCGCCTGACCCCGAGCAACTGTGATGAATTGCTGTTCGATGACGTGATCTGGGTCGACCAGGCCAAGCGTGACCATTTCGACTTCGTCACCAAGATGCGCGAGCGCGGTGTGGATGTGCTGGAAATGCACAACCTGCTGACCGATATCGTGAAGGACAAAGCGGCACTGAAGTGGATCCTCGACCGCAAGATTACGCCTGATACCGTCGGCGTAGGCCTGACCAACGAAGTACGCAGCTGGCTCGAAGGCCTTGAGCCACGCCAATTGGCCGAGTTCCTGATCGGCGGCGTCGCAGGCCAGGACCTGCCGACCAGCGAAGGCGCCGACGTGGTCAAGATGTACAACGACTACCTGGGCCACTCCAGCTTCATCCTGCCACCGCTGCCCAACACCCAGTTCACCCGCGACACCACCTGCTGGATCTACGGTGGCGTGACGCTGAACCCGATGTACTGGCCAGCGCGACGTCAGGAAACCCTGCTGACCACCGCGATCTACAAATTCCACAAGGAATTCACCGACGCCGAGTTCCAGATCTGGTACGGCAGCCCGGACGAGGAACACGGCAACGCCACCCTCGAAGGCGGTGACGTGATGCCGATCGGCAAGGGCATCGTGCTCATCGGCATGGGCGAGCGCACCTCGCGCCAGGCCATTGGCCAGCTGGCACAGAACCTGTTCGCCAAGGGCGCGGTCAAGGAAATCATCGTCGCCGGCCTGCCGAAGTCCCGCGCGGCCATGCACCTGGACACCGTGTTCAGCTTCTGCGACCGCGACCTGGTCACGGTCTTCCCGGAAGTAGTGAAAGAGATCGTGCCGTTCATCATCCGTCCGGACGAGAAAAAGCCTTACGGCATGGATGTACGCCGCATCAACAAATCGTTCATCGAAGTGGTTGGCGAGCAGCTTGGCGTCAAGCTGCGGGTGGTCGAGACCGGCGGCAACAGCTTCGCCGCCGAGCGCGAACAGTGGGATGACGGCAACAACGTGGTGGCTGTGGAGCCTGGCGTGGTCATTGCCTACGACCGCAACACCTACACCAACACCCTGCTGCGCAAGCAGGGGATCGAGGTCATCACCATCAGCGCCGGCGAGCTCGGCCGGGGCCGTGGCGGCGGCCACTGCATGACCTGCCCGATCGTCCGCGACGCAATCGACTACTAACGTCCATACGCCCGGCCGCGCCCACGAAGCAGCGGCCGGGACCCTCACCGAATTCAAGGAGATACTGTCATGGCGTTCAACATTCACAACCGCAACCTGCTCAGCCTCGAACACCACACCACCCGCGAGCTGAAGTACCTGCTGGACCTGTCCCGCGACCTCAAGCGCGCCAAGTACACCGGCACCGAGCAGCAGCACCTGAAGGGCAACAACATCGCCCTGATCTTCGAGAAGACCTCGACCCGCACCCGTTGCGCCTTCGAAGTCGCCGCCTATGACCAGGGTGCCAACGTCACCTACATCGACCCCAACTCCTCGCAGATCGGCCACAAGGAAAGCATGAAGGACACCGCCCGCGTGCTCGGGCGCATGTACGACGCTATCGAGTACCGTGGCTTCAAGCAGGAAATCGTCGAAGAGCTGGCCAAGTTCGCCGGCGTACCGGTTTTCAACGGCCTGACCGACGAGTACCACCCGACCCAGATGATCGCCGACGTGCTGACCATGCGTGAAAACAGCGACAAGCCGCTGCACGACATCAGCTACGCCTACCTGGGCGATGCCCGCAACAACATGGGCAACTCGCTGCTGCTGATCGGCGCCAAGCTCGGCATGGACGTGCGCATCGCCGCACCGAAGGCCCTGTGGCCACATGACGACCTGGTCGAGCGCTGCAAGAAATACGCGGAAGAAAGTGGTGCGCGCATCACCCTGACCGAAGACCCGAAAGCGGCGGTCAAGGGCGTTGACTTCGTGCACACCGACGTCTGGGTATCGATGGGCGAGCCGATCGAAGCCTGGGGCGAGCGCATCAAGCTGCTCAAGCCTTACCAGGTGAACAAGGAGCTGATGAAGTCCACCGGCAACCCTCGCACCAAGTTCATGCACTGCCTGCCGGCGTTCCACAACTCCGAAACCAAGGTCGGCAAGCAGATCGCCGAACAGTACCCTGAGATGGCCAATGGCATCGAAGTGACCGACGACGTGTTCGAGTCGCCAGCCTGCATCGCCTTCGAGCAAGCGGAAAACCGCATGCACACCATCAAGGCGATCCTCGTCTCGACCCTGGCCGACCTCTGACAGCGCACCTCGCCCCCCTTGTGGGGGCGAGCTGCTTTCCCCTCTTCTGCTCTTTCTGCAAAGGACATTCCCCATGCGTATCGTTGTTGCATTGGGCGGCAACGCCCTGCTGCGCCGCGGCGAACCCATGACCGCTGACAACCAGCGCGCCAATATCCGCACCGCCACCGAGCAGATCGCCAGGGTTCATCCCGGCAACGAACTGGTCATCGCTCACGGCAACGGCCCACAGGTTGGCCTGCTGGCCCTTCAAGGGCTCTCCTACAAGCCTGACGAAGCCTACCCGCTGGACGTGCTGGGGGCCGAAACCGAGGGCATGATCGGTTACATGATCGAACAGGAACTCGGCAACCTTCTGCCCTTCGAAGTGCCGTTCGCCTCACTGCTCACGCAAGTCGAGGTCGACCCTAACGACCCCGCCTTCCAGGACCCGACCAAGTTCATCGGCCCGGTCTACGAGAAGGAAGAGGCGCTGCGTCTGGCCGCTGAAAAAGGCTGGAAAGTCAAACCCGATGGCGACAAGTACCGCCGAGTGGTGGCCAGCCCCAAACCGATCCGTATCTTCGAGATCAAGCCGATCACCTGGCTGCTGGAACGCGGCACCGTGGTGATCTGCGCTGGCGGGGGCGGTATCCCCACCATGTACGATCCTGACAAAACCAAGCGCACCTTGAAGGGTATCGAAGCGGTCATCGACAAAGACCTGTGCTCGGCACTGCTTGCCCGGGAACTGCGCGCAGACCTGCTGGTGATCGCCACCGACGTCGATGCCGCGTATATCGACTACGGCAAGCCTACCCAGAAAGCCATCGCCGAAGCGCATCCGGACGAACTGGAGCGCCTGGGCTTTGCGGCGGGTTCCATGGGCCCGAAAGTCCAGGCGGCTTGCGAGTTTGCCCGCTTGACCGGTAGGGTTGCGGTGATTGGTTCGCTGGAGAACATCGAAAAGATCGTTCAAGGCACCGGCGGCACACGTGTCAGCATTGCCAAGCCAGGAATCAGCTACCGTTGAATGCAGTTGGCGGGCTACCGTAGCCCGCCATTTTCACTTTCCAAAGGAGCCTGCCATGGCGACGTATGAGCCAGGTCATGTACATATCCAGCGTGCCGCGCTTAACCCGGCTGACCACAGTTACGACCTGAACATCGACTATGAAGCGACTACGGATGCCCAGGAAGGTCGGGGTATCCAGTTCCGCATGCATGGCAGCATCGAAGGCAAGGCGGTGGACGAGAAGTTCTTCCTGCCCAAGGACCAGGCACTGCCCAGCTTCCTGATGGTGCTGAGCCGCAAGGCCCAGGCCCACCTCGCTGCGCCCAAGAAGTTCGAAAACCTCAGCTCCCCGCACAAGATCTACGACCATATGTTCGAAGACATCCGCGAAAAGCTGGATGTGAAATCGGGCGACCCGATCAAGAACGAAAGTCCCGAATGAATTCATTGCCGGCAAGCCGGCTCCCACAGGTACCGCAGCAGGCTTGAGCGCTGTGCAGACCCTGTGGGAGCCGGCTTGCCGGCGATTAGGCTTCACCCATGAGCCAAGGCATACTACTGCCCTCCTCCGGCCATGACCCCGCCTCCCCATGCGCATCCACGTCAGCTTCATCGACCGCGTCGGCATCACCCAGGAAGTCCTGGCCCTGCTCGGTGCCCGCAACCTCAACCTGGACGCCGTGGAGATGGTCCCGCCAAACGTCTACATCGACGCCCCGACGCTAAGCCCGGCGGTGCTCGAAGAGCTGCACGACGCCCTGTTCGAAGTGCACGGCGTGCAATCGGTGGACGTGGTCGACATCCTCCCCGGCCAACGCCGCCACCTGCAGCTGGACGCACTGCTGGCCGCCATGAGCGATCCGGTCCTGGCGGTGGACAGCGCAGGCCTGGTGCTCTTGGCCAACCCAGCGCTGATCGCCCTGTGCGGCCGCGAATCGGCCGGGCGTTCGGTGGGCGAGCTGTTTGGCGACCCGGCCCTGCTACAGGCCCTGCTGGACAACAACTTCCACCTGCCGATGCGGGAAATGCAGCTCAACGGCCAGAGCCTGCTGCTGGACGCCACGCCCATCACCAACGCCGGCGGCCTGCTGACCCTGTACCCGCCCAATCGCATGGGCGAGCGCCTGTCGGCCTTGCACCACGACCATGCCGAAGGCTTCGATGCCTTGCTCGGCGAATCCCCGGCGATCCGCACCCTCAAGGCCCGCGCCCTGCGCGTGGCGGCGCTCGACGCTCCGCTGTTGGTACATGGCGAGACCGGCACCGGCAAGGAGCTGGTGGCCCGTGCCTGCCACGCGATCAGCAGCCGCCATGCGGCGCCGTTCCTGGCCCTGAACTGCGCCGCGCTGCCCGAGAGCCTGGCCGAGAGCGAACTGTTCGGCTACGCCCCCGGTGCCTTCACCGGCGCCCAGCGCGGCGGCAAGCCGGGGCTGATGGAGCTGGCCAACCAGGGCACGGTGTTTCTCGACGAGATCGGCGAGATGTCGCCCTACCTGCAGGCCAAGCTGCTGCGCTTTCTCAGTGACGGCAGCTTCCGCCGCGTAGGCGGCGACCGCGAAGTGAAGGTCGATGTGCGGATCATCAGCGCCACTCACCGCGATCTGGAACGCATGGTCAGCGAAGGCACCTTCCGTGAAGACCTGTTCTACCGCCTGAACGTGCTCAACCTGCAGGTGCCGCCCCTGCGCGACCGTGGCCAGGACATCCTCATGCTCGCGCATTTCTTCATGCAGCAGGCCTGCACCCAGATCCAGCGCCCGCCTTGCCGGCTGACGCCCGCCACCCACTCGGCACTGCTGGCCAACCCTTGGCCGGGCAACGTGCGCCAGCTGCAGAACGTGATCTTCCGTGCCGCGGCGATTTGCGAAGGCAACCTGGTGGATATCGGCGACCTGGACATCGCCGGCACCTCGGTGGCGCGCGGGCAGGATGGCGAAGTGGCGAGCCTGGAGCAGGCGGTGGGGGACTTCGAGCGCGAGCTGCTGCAGCGGTTGTATGCCAGCTACCCCTCGACACGGCAGTTGGCCGGGCGGTTGCAAACCTCGCATACCGCGATTGCCCAGCGTTTGCGCAAATACGGCATTCCTAAGGTTAATTCCTAGCGAATTGCAGAATTTCCCTACACATATCAAGCCAGTTTCCACACGAAAATGGAGGACCGTTCACGCCCGAATACAACAAAGAGTTACATGAATGCTTGAGCTCGATTTCTATGGAACCCTGGTCGCCGCCTCACTGGTGCTTCTGCTCGGCCGCGGCCTTGTCACCCGCGTCAATTTCCTGCGGCTGTACAACATCCCCGAACCCGTAGCGGGCGGCCTGGTCGTTGCGCTGATACTGCTAGGCCTGCGCAGCCTCGACGTGCAGGTGCAGTTCGACACCTCGCTGCAGTCGCCCTTGATGCTGGCCTTCTTTGCCACCATCGGCCTGAATGCCGATCTGGCCAGCCTGAAGAAGGGCGGCCGCGTGGTCGCCATTTTCCTGTTTGCAGTCACCGGCCTTCTGGTGGTGCAGAACGCCATGGGCATCGGGCTCGCCAAGGCACTGGGGCTCGACCCTCTGATGGGCCTGCTGTCAGGCTCGATTTCCCTGGCCGGCGGCCACGGCACAGGCGCTGCCTGGGGTGCGACCTTCAGCGAAAAGTATGGGCTGGCCTCCGCCACGGAACTGGCACTGGCTGCGGCAACCTTCGGCCTGGTGCTGGGCGGGCTGATTGGCGGACCGGTCGCCCGGCTGCTGATCAGCCGCGTGAAGACACCCGGCCTGGAGCAGGAAACACCGCGCTTGCCCAAGGGCTTCGAGCAACCGAACAAAGAGCGTTTGATCACCCCCTTCTCGATGGTGGAATCCCTCGCACTCATCTCGGTCAGCTTGATGGGTGGCTCGTTGCTCAACAGCCTGTTGCTGGGCACCGCCTTCGAATTGCCGACCTTCGTCTGTGTCCTGTTCGTAGGCGTCGTGGTGCGTAACGGGCTTGCAGCGTTCGGCCTGTATCAAGTGTTCGAGCGAGAAGTGTCGGTACTGGGCAATGTCAGCCTGTCACTGTTCCTGGCGATTGCCCTGATGTCGCTGAAACTGTGGGACCTGGCCGCACTGGCGTTGCCGTTCTTCATCATCCTGGCGGTACAGACCCTGGTCATGGCGTTGTTCGCCATCTTCGTGACCTTCAGGATCATGGGCAGCAACTACGACGCGGCAGTGCTGGCCGCAGGGCACTGTGGCTTCGGCCTGGGTGCCACGCCCACGGCTATCGCCAACATGCAGGCCGTGACCCAGCGCTATGGGCCTTCGCAGATCGCCTTTCTGGTAGTGCCGATGGTCGGTGCCTTCTTCATCGACATCATCAACGTGATCGTTATCAAGCTCTACCTCGCACTGCCCTTCTTCGCCGCACTCTAAGCCGGCCACTCCTGCCGTATCGATTTCAATACATCGTATTGAAATCGATACACAACCCTTCCGACTCCCATTCCCAAGGGTTTGATCCTCAAACCCTTTTCTCGCTCCGGCCGACTGTATCGATTTCGTTCCAAAAAAGCACATCAACTGTTCGCGTAAATACGTAAGCATCTGATTTATATAGTTTTTTTGTATGTGGCCGAAATATTGCAGACTCGAATCCCAACCCAAGAGCGCGAACCCACCGCGCCCCACGCCCTGCCCCTTGAGGATTCCCCATGAGCGAGTTGCGTTTCACTGAAGATCACGAATGGCTGCGCACCGAAGCCGACGGCAGTGTCACCGTGGGCATCACTGCCTACGCCCAGAACGCCCTGGGTGATGTGGTCTACGTGCAACTGCCCGAGCTGCAGCAGTACGAGAAAGGTGCCGAAGCCTCCACCGTCGAATCGGTGAAAGCCGCCAGCGGCGTGTACATGCCTTTGACCGGTGAAGTGGTCGCCGTCAACGACGGCCTCAACGACAGCCCCGAGCTGGTTAACGAAGACCCGCTGGGCGAAGGCTGGTTCTTCCGCTTCATCCCCGCCGATAGCAACGAAGTGGCCGCCCTGCTCGACCAGGACGCCTACGACCGCCTGATCAAAGCCAACGACGACGCCTGAGGAACCTGACCATGACCCACAACCTCGGCACCGCCAACGAATTCATTGCCCGTCATATCGGCCCCCGCGCCGCTGACGAGCAGGCCATGCTGGCCACCCTGGGCTTCGACTCGCTGGAAGCCATGAGCGCCGCTGTCATCCCCGACAGCATCAAGGGCACCAGCGTGCTCGGTAGCGAAGACGGCCAGAGTGAAGCCGATGCACTGGCCGCACTGAAGGCCATCGCCGGCAACAACCAGCTGTTCAAGAACTATATCGGCCAGGGCTACTACAACACCCACACGCCGGCACCGATCCTGCGCAACCTGCTGGAAAACCCGGCCTGGTACACCGCCTACACCCCGTACCAGCCAGAAATCTCCCAAGGCCGCCTGGAAGCGCTGCTGAACTTCCAGACCCTGATCAGCGACCTGACCGGCCTGCCGATCGCCAACGCCTCCCTGCTCGACGAAGCGACTGCCGCCGCCGAGGCCATGACCTTCTGCAAGCGCCTGTCGAAGAACAAGTCCAGCCATGCCTTCTTCGCCTCCGTGCACTGCCACCCGCAGACCCTCGACGTGCTGCGCACCCGTGCCGAGCCGCTGGGCATCGAAATCGTGGTCGGCGACGAGCGCGAGCTGAGCGATGTCAGCGCCTTCTTCGGCGCCCTGCTGCAGTACCCGGCCAGCAACGGTGAAGTGTTCGACTACCGCGAGCTGGTCCAGCGCTTCCATGCCGCCAACGCCCTGGTGGCCGTGGCCGCCGACCTGCTGGCCCTGACCCTGCTGACCCCGCCAGGCGAGTTCGACGCCGACGTGGCCATCGGCAGTGCCCAGCGCTTCGGTGTTCCGCTGGGCTTCGGTGGCCCGCATGCGGCCTACTTCGCCACCCGCGACGCCTTCAAGCGCGACATGCCAGGCCGCCTGGTCGGCGTGTCGATCGACCGCTTCGGCAAGACCGCCCTGCGCCTGGCCATGCAAACCCGTGAGCAGCACATCCGCCGCGAAAAGGCCACCAGCAACATCTGCACCGCGCAGGTCCTGCTGGCCAACATCGCCAGCATGTTCGCCGTCTACCACGGTCCGGCCGGCCTCAAGCGCATTGCCGAACGCACCCACGCACTGACCGCGATCCTCGCCGCTGGCCTGAAGACCCTGGGCATCGAAGTGATCGGCGATACCGCCTTCGACACCCTGACCCTGGCCACCGGCGCCGCCACCGCAAGCCTGCACGACAAGGCCCGCGCCCAGCGCATCAACCTGCGCCAGATCGATGCCGGCAAGCTTGGCCTGTCGCTCGACGAAACCACCACCCAGGCCGATGTCGAAGCCCTGTGGCAGCTGTTCGCAGGCGAGCAGGCGCAACCTGACTTCGCGGCCCTGGCCGCCAGCACTGCCTCGCGCCTGCCGGCCGCCCTGCTGCGCCAGTCGGCGATCCTCGAACACCCGGTATTCAACCGCTACCACAGCGAAACCGAGCTGATGCGCTACCTGCGCCGCCTGGCCGACAAGGACCTGGCGCTGGACCGCAGCATGATCCCGCTGGGCTCGTGCACCATGAAGCTCAACGCCGCCAGCGAAATGATCCCGGTGACCTGGGCCGAGTTCGGCAACCTGCACCCGTTCGCCCCGGCCGAGCAGAGCCAGGGTTACCTGCAGATGACCCGCGAGCTGGAAGCGATGCTGTGCGCCGCCACCGGCTATGACGCCGTGTCGCTGCAACCCAACGCCGGTTCCCAGGGCGAGTACGCGGGCCTCCTGGCGATCCGCGCCTACCACCGCAGCCGCGGCGAAGGCCATCGCGACATCTGCCTGATCCCGTCCTCGGCCCACGGTACCAACCCTGCGACCGCGCACATGGCCGGCATGCGTGTGGTGGTCACTGCCTGTGACGCACGTGGCAACGTCGATGTGGAAGACCTGCGCGCCAAGGCCATCGAGCACCGCGAGCGGCTGGCCGCGATCATGATCACCTACCCGTCGACCCACGGCGTGTTCGAGGAAGCGATCGGCGAGATCTGCGCGATCATCCACGACAACGGCGGCCAGGTTTACATCGATGGCGCCAACATGAACGCCATGGTGGGTCTGTGCGCCCCAGGCAAGTTCGGTGGCGATGTCTCGCACCTGAACCTGCACAAGACCTTCTGCATCCCCCACGGCGGTGGCGGCCCGGGCGTTGGCCCGATCGGCGTCAAGTCGCACCTGGCGCCTTTCCTGCCGGGCCACGCCCAGCTGGAAAACCGCGAAGGCGCGGTGTGCGCAGCGCCGTTCGGCAGCGCCAGCATCCTGCCGATCACCTGGATGTACATTCGCATGATGGGCGGTGCCGGGCTCAAGCGCGCGTCGCAGATGGCGATCCTCAACGCCAACTACATCGCCCGTCGCCTGGAAGAGCACTATCCTGTTCTGTACACCGGCGGTAATGGCCTGGTCGCCCACGAGTGCATCCTCGACCTGCGCCCGTTGAAGGACACCAGCGGCATCAGCGTCGACGACGTGGCCAAGCGCCTGATCGACTTCGGCTTCCACGCCCCGACCATGTCTTTCCCGGTGGCCGGCACGCTGATGATCGAACCGACCGAAAGCGAGTCCAAGGAAGAACTGGACCGCTTCTGCGACGCCATGATCCAGATCCGCGAAGAAATCCGCGCTGTGGAAAATGGCAGCCTGGACAAGGACGACAACCCGCTGAAGAACGCCCCGCACACTGCGGCCGAGCTGGTTGGCGAATGGACTCATGGCTACAGCCGCGAGCAGGCGGTATACCCGCTGCCGAGCCTGGTGGAAGGCAAGTACTGGCCGCCGGTCGGACGAGTGGACAACGTGTTCGGCGACCGCAACCTGGTCTGCGCCTGCCCGTCGATCGAGAGCTATCAGGACGCCTGATCGCCCCCCTTGTGGGAGCGGGCTTGTCCCGCGAATGCGATGGTGGCATCACCGCCGCATTCGCGGGACAAGCCCGCTCCCACAGGTTCAGTGTCTATCTGCAGAACCTGGTAGGAGGTCCACCATGTCACTAAGTGTCTTCGACCTGTTCAAGATCGGCATCGGTCCCTCCAGCTCCCACACGGTCGGCCCGATGCGCGCCGCCGCGCGTTTTGCCGAAGGGCTTCGCCGCGACGGCCTGCTGGCCAGTACCACCAGCGTCAAGGCCGAGCTGTATGGCTCGCTCGGCGCCACCGGCAAAGGCCACGGCAGTGACAAGGCGGTCTTGCTCGGCCTCGAAGGCGAGCACCCTGATACCGTCGACACCGAAGCCATCCCCGCCCGCCTGCAAACGATCCGCGACAGCGGCCACCTGCGCCTGCTCGGCGTGCACGACATCGTCTTCGTTGAAAAGCAGCACCTGGCGATGATCCGCAAGCCGCTGGCGTATCACCCCAACGGCATGATTTTCCGCGCCTTCGACCAAGCCGGCCTGCAGATCCGCAGCCGCGAGTACTACTCGGTAGGCGGCGGTTTCGTGGTCGACGAGGACGCCGCCGGCCACGACCGCATCGTCGAGGACAGCACCGTACTCACCTACCCGTTCAAGACCGCCAAGGAACTGCTCGGGCACTGCACCGCACAACAGCTGTCGGTGAGCCAGGTCATGCTGGCCAACGAAGCGGCCTGGCGCCCAGAGGCCGAGACCCGTGTCGGCCTGCTGCGGATCTGGCAGGTGATGCAGGATTGCGTCGAGGCCGGCTACCGGCATGAAGGCATCCTGCCGGGCGGGCTCAAGGTCAAGCGTCGGGCGCCGGCGCTGTATCGCCAGCTCAGCCAGCACCCGGAGGCCAGCCTGCGCGATGCGCTGTCCGTGCTCGACTGGGTCAACCTCTATGCCCTGGCAGTGAACGAGGAAAACGCCTACGGCGGCCGCGTGGTCACGGCACCGACCAATGGCGCGGCCGGCATCGTCCCGGCGGTGCTGCACTACTACATGCGCTTCGTGCCGGGTGCCAGCGATGACGGCGTGGTGCGCTTCCTGCTCACCGCGGCCGCGATTGGCATCCTGTACAAGGAAAACGCATCGATTTCCGGGGCCGAAGTCGGCTGCCAGGGCGAGGTCGGCGTGGCGTGCTCGATGGCTGCGGGTGCCCTGTGTGAAGTGATGGGTGGCACCCCGCAGCAGGTCGAGAACGCTGCCGAGATCGGCATGGAACACAACCTCGGCCTGACCTGCGACCCGATCGGCGGCCTGGTCCAGGTGCCGTGCATCGAGCGCAATGCCATGGGCTCGGTGAAGGCCATCAATGCCGTGCGCATGGCCCTGCGTGGCGACGGGCAACACTTCGTGTCACTCGACAAGGTCATCCGCACCATGCGCCAGACCGGCGCCGACATGAAAAGCAAATACAAGGAGACCGCCCGCGGCGGTCTGGCCGTCAACATCATCGAATGTTGACCCGACAATAAAACCAAGGAGTCATCGATGTCCGAAACACTGCAAAAGACCCCGCTGCACGCCCTGCACATCGAGCTGGGCGCGCGCATGGTGCCGTTCGCCGGCTTCGACATGCCGGTGCAGTACCCGCTCGGCGTGCTCAAGGAGCACCTGCACACCCGCGAACAGGCCGGCCTCTTCGACGTCTCGCACATGGGCCAGATCATCCTGCGCGGCAAAGACGCAGCCCTTGCCCTGGAAAGCCTGGTGCCGGTGGACATCGTCGACCTGCCGGTGGGCATGCAGCGCTACGCCATGTTCACCAACGAACAGGGCGGCATCCTCGACGACCTGATGGTCGCCAACCTGGGTGACGACACCCTGTTCCTGGTGGTCAACGCCGCCTGCAAGGACCAGGACCTGGCCCACCTGCAAACGCACATCGGTAGCCGTTGCGAAGTACAGCCGCTGTTCGAGCAGCGCGCCCTGCTGGCCCTGCAAGGCCCTGCTGCGGCCAAGGTGCTCGAGCGCCTGGCACCAGAAGTGGCCGGTATGACTTTCATGCAGTTCCGCCCGGTCACACTGCTCGGCGAACACTGCTTCATCAGCCGCTCGGGTTACACCGGCGAAGACGGTTACGAGATCTCGGTGCCGGTTGAAGCCGCCGACGCCCTCGCCCGTCGCCTGCTGGCCGAGCCTGAAGTACAACCGATCGGCCTGGGCGCACGCGACTCGCTGCGCCTGGAAGCCGGCCTGTGCCTGTATGGCCATGACATGGACACCGGCACCACGCCCATCGAAGCCAGCCTGCTTTGGGCCATTTCCAAGGTTCGCCGTGCCGACGGCGCCCGCGCCGGCGGTTTCCCCGGCGCCGAGGCGATCTTCGCTCAGCAGCAACACGGTGTAGCGCGCAAGCGAGTCGGCTTGTTGCCGCAGGAACGCACCCCGGTACGTGAAGGCGCCGAGATCGTCGATACAACCGATAAAGTGGTCGGCAAAGTGTGCAGTGGCGGTTTCGGCCCGACACTCGGCGCGCCTGTTGCGATGGGCTATGTCGATATCGAACATGGCGCACTCGACACACCGCTGTATGCCATGGTGCGAGGAAAGAAGGTGGCCTTGAAAGTCAGCAAAATGCCTTTTGTTCCGCAGCGTTACTACCGTGGTTGAAGGCGCTGTATGAGGTTTGTGGCAGGTTCGAGATATTCGATTTCGAACCTGCCCAATAACTTTTGAACATGCCGCCAGGCCAGGCACCATGCCGTTTCCAACAAATCGGGCGGTTACCGAAAAAAGCCTGATTTTCCATACGACCAAGGGCTTGTTTTTCTCTTGGGAGTTGGCGTAGAGTCACTGCACTGTGTTTGCATGGGTCGCAACAGTTCGTGACCTGGGCCAGTAGCCGCAATCTGCTACAACCCGTACGACGTCTCTTACTTTCCTGCAACCCAGCCCAGTACTCTTTCACTCTTTTATAACGTGAAAGAAACTGTCATTAAAATTTAAGCTTCATAGGAAATAAGACAATGGCTGAGCGTCAGAACGGTACCGTCAAGTGGTTCAATGACGAGAAAGGTTACGGCTTCATCACCCCAGAAAGCGGTGCTGATCTGTTCGTGCACTTCCGTGCCATCGAAGGCAACGGTTTCAAGAGCCTGAAGGAAGGCCAGAAGGTCACCTTCGAAGCAGTTCAGGGCCAAAAAGGCATGCAGGCTGACAAGGTTCAAGTCCTCGGCTAAGCCGATCCCGACTTCGAAGAAAAGCCCCTGCCCAGTGCAGGGGCTTTTTTTTGCCCGTAGAATAGCGGCTTCGCCTTCTGGAGCCGTTTTGCATGTCCAAGCCTATGCTCTCACCCCAGGGTGATTTCCCACCGGTCGGCCTCGGCCGGCGCCTGGCGGCGATGTTCTATGACTTCTTGCTGTGCACGGCCCTGCTGATCGTCACTGCTGGCGCCTACAAGATGATTCAGATGGCGATCATTGGCGAGGCACGCATGCGTGAGCTGACCGAAGCCGGTGCGCTGGATGGCGACCCGCTGCTGTCGACGGTGCTGCTGTTCGTGCTGTTCGGTTTCTTTGCCAAGTTCTGGACCCATGGCGGGCAAACCCTGGGCATGCAGGTGTGGGGCGTGCGGGTGCAGAACGTAGATGGCAGCGCGATCAGCCTGTGGCAGGCACTGCTGCGCTTCGTGGTCTCGATCGCTTCGTGGCTGTGCCTGGGGCTGGGGTTCTTCTGGTCGCTGATCGACAAACGCAAGCGCGGCTGGCATGACATCTATTCGGACAGCCAGCTGGTGCGGGTGCCGAAGCGGAACAAATAGCAAAGGGCCCTATCGCCGGCAAGCCGGCTCCCACAGGCTCACCGCGGCCTTTGAACATTGCGGTGTACCTGTGGGAGCCGGCTTGCCGGCGATAGGGCCCCCACAAAAAAGCCGACCTCAAGGTCGGCTTTTTTGTATCAGTCAAACCGTCATCCGGCCCGGCGCAACAACCAGATGCCAGCCAGTGCACAAACCCCCGCCGGGATCACCACCGCCAGCAACGGCGGGAAGCCGAACACCTGGCTCGAAGGGCCCAGCAGGTCGCCTGCGATGCGGAACACGAAGCCCACCAGCACACCGGTGAACACGCGCTGACCCAGGGTCACCGAACGCAATGGCCCGAAGATGAAGGAAATCGCCATCAACACCAGCGCCGCGGTCACCACCGGTTGCAGCACCTTGGTCCAGAACGCCAGCCAGTAGCGGGAGTTGTTCAGGCCCTGGTCGGACAGGTAGTGGATGTAGTCCCACAGCCCGGTAATGGACAGCGACTCAGGCGCCAGGATCACCGTGTTGAGCAGCTCCGGCGTCACCGACACATCCCAGCGCTCTTCAGGGGCCTTGACCACTTCAGTATGGTCGCCGCGGAAATACGTGGTGCTGACATCGCTGAGCAGCCAGTGATCCTGGTTGTACTGGGCACGGCGGGCGAAGCTCGAGGTCACGATCTTGCGGTCGCTGTCGAAGCGATAACGGGTCACACCCAGGAGCAGGCCATTGGGCTGCACGGCGTTGATGTGCACGAACTCTTCGCCCTGGCGGTGCCACATGCCGCGCTTGGAGCTCTGCGCTTCACCACCGCCCTGGGCCAGGGAACGATTGGCCTGGGCCGTGTTCTCGGTAACCGGCGCCACGTACTCGCCAATCAGCACACCGGCCAGCATCAGCACCAGCATCGGCTTCATCACTGCCCAGACGATACGTCCGATGGAAACCCCGGCGGCACGCATGATGGTCAGCTCGCTGCTGCTGGCCAGGCTGCCCAGACCGATCAGACAGCCGATCAGCGCGGCCATCGGCAACATGTCGTACAAGCGCCTTGGTGCGGTCAGCAACACGAAATTGCCGGCATCCAGCACGGTATAGGTATCGCTCAGGTCGCTCATCTCATCGATGAAGGCGAACAGCGAAGCCAGGCCGAGGATGATCCCCAACACAGCCAGAATAGCCAGCAGCACGCTCTGGCCGATGTAGCGATCGAGCTTAGCCACGGGCCACCTCCGCACGACGGGCGGCAAGCTTAAGGCGCAGCGGTTCCCAGTACATCAGCCCAAGGCCGATCAACAGGAACAAGCCATGCACCCACCACATGCCCAGGGCGATCGGCAATTTGCCCTTCTCCAGAGCACCGCGTACGGAAATCAGCATCGTCAGGTAAGCCATGTACAGAAGAATCGCCGGCAACAGCTTGAGGAAGCGGCCCTGGCGCGGGTTGACCCTGGACAGCGGCACCGCCAGCAGGGTCACGACGAACACCAGGATCGGCAGCGAGATACGCCATTGCAGCTCGGCACGTTCGCGCAGGCCCTCCTGGCCAATCAGCTGCGAGGTCGGGATCGCTTCACGCTCGGTCACTTCCTCGCTGACTTCCGGCTTTGGCAGCAGCACGCCGTAAGTGTCGTATTTGATGGCACGGTAATCGGCCTGGCCGGGATTGCCGTCGTAGCGGTAGCCATTTTGCAGCACCAGGTAACGATTGCCGTCGGCCTGCACTTCCTGGTGGCCTTTTTCGGCGACCAGCACCGAAGGTGCGCGGTCCTTGGTCTTGTCCTGGTTGAAGCGTTTCTCGGAGATGAACACCCCGGCGAGGTTGCTGCGGTCATCCGACAGCTCTTCGGTGTAGGTCACCCGCGAACCGTCGCGCAGGGTCTGGAAGCGGCCGGGCACCAGGGTATCGAACTCGGTCAGGGCATCCTGCTGACCAATGATCTGCTGCACCTGGGCCACGCCCAGCGGCGCCAGGCTCAGGCTCAGCCAGGCCACCAGCAGCGCCACCAGGGCGGCCGGAGCCATGGTCATGCCGAGCAGGCGTTGCTGGCTCATGCCGGTGGCCGACAGCACGGTCATTTCGCTTTCAAGGTACAACCGGCCGTAGGCCAGCAGGATGCCGAGGAACAGCCCCAATGGCAGGATCAGTTGCAGGAAGCCTGGCAGACGGAAACCCATGATCAAAAACAGCACGCTCGGGTCGAGCACGCCCTGGGCCGCCTGGGCCAGGTACTTGATGAAACGTCCGCTCATGATGATCACCAGCAGCACGGCGCTGACGGCGCTCAAGGTCAGCAAGACCTCGCGGGACAGATAACGAAAGACGATCAAGCCAGACACTCCTGGGTTGTCAGGGGCGGATTGCCAAACAAAGGCTTACGACAGCCAAGACCAATGCCGGTTCGCCGGGGGCGAACCTCCATGTAAAGTGCGCGCATTATCCTGTGATTGGCCGCGCCTGTCACTTGGCCGCGCATGAAGGCAGACAACGGGGTTGTCAGCACGCTTGCCAGAGGCTCAAACTGGCAGCTTTTCCACTGGTACGCGAGCACGCGGCCAGTCCCGTCCAGAGCGCGAGACCTCCAAGCGCCAACTGCACAGATCATTCGGGGATCCTGACATGGAACTGGTTGTAAAAAGCGTAGCTGCTGCATCCGTAAAAACCGCCACACTGGTCGTACCGGTGGGCGAAGGCCGCAAGCTCGGCGCCGTTGCCAAGGCCGTCGACCAAGCCACCGAAGGCGCCATCAGTGCCGTGCTCAAGCGCGGCGACCTGGCCGGCAAGGCTGGCCAGACCCTGCTGCTGCAAAGCCTGCCGGGCCTGAAGGCCGAGCGCGTGCTGCTGGTTGGCAGCGGCAAGGACGAAGCCCTCGGCGACCGCGCCTTCCGCAAGCTGGTCGCCAGCGTGGCCGGCGTGCTCAAGGGTCTGAACGGCAGCGATGCGGTGCTGGCGCTGGACGACATTGCCGTCAACAACCGCAATGCTCATTACGGCAAGTACCGCCTGCTGGCCGAGACCCTGCTCGACGGCGAATACGTGTTCGACCGTTTCAAGAGCCAGAAAGCCGAGCCACGCGCGCTGAAAAAGATCACCCTGCTGGCGGACAAGGCTGGCCAGGCCGAGGTCGAGCGCGCCGTCAAGCACGCCAGTGCCATCGCCACCGGCATGGCGTTCACCCGTGACCTGGGCAACCTGCCACCTAACCTGTGCCACCCGAGCTACCTCGCCGAGCAAGCCAAGGATCTGGGCAAGGCCCACAAGGCCCTGAAGGTCGAAGTGCTGGACGACAAGAAGATCAAGGACCTGGGCATGGGCGCGTTCTACGCCGTGGGCCAGGGCAGCGACCAGCCGCCACGCCTGATCGTGCTCAACTACCAGGGCGGCAAGAAGGCCGACAAGCCTTTCGTGCTGGTCGGCAAGGGGATCACCTTCGACACCGGCGGCATCAGCCTCAAGCCCGGCGCCGGCATGGACGAGATGAAATACGACATGTGCGGTGCCGCCAGCGTGTTCGGCACCCTGCGCGCGGTGCTCGAACTGCAGCTGCCGATCAACCTGGTGTGCCTGCTGGCCTGTGCCGAGAACATGCCCAGCGGCGGCGCCACCCGCCCGGGCGACATCGTCACCACCATGAGCGGCCAGACCGTGGAAATCCTCAACACCGATGCCGAAGGCCGTCTGGTGCTGTGCGACACCCTCACCTACGCCGAACGCTTCAAGCCACAGGCCGTGATCGACATCGCCACCCTGACCGGTGCCTGCATCGTTGCCCTGGGCAGCCATACCTCGGGCCTGATGGGCAACAACGACGACCTGGTCGGCCAACTGCTGGACGCCGGCAAGCGTGCCGATGACCGCGCCTGGCAGCTGCCGCTGTTCGACGAGTACCAGGAGCAGCTGGACAGCCCGTTCGCCGACATGGGCAACATCGGTGGACCGAAGGCCGGCACCATCACCGCCGGTTGCTTCCTGTCGCGCTTCGCCAAGGCCTATGACTGGGCGCACCTGGACATCGCCGGCACCGCCTGGATCAGCGGCGGCAAGGACAAGGGCGCCACTGGTCGTCCGGTACCGCTGCTGACCCAGTACCTGCTGGATCGCGCCGGCGCCTGATGGCGCAAGACCGGTGGCGCCTGATGGCGCCGCCGGTCGGCAAAGAGAACCATGAGCAAAGTCGATTTCTACATCCTGCCCACCGACTCGCTGTCGGCGCGGCTGGATTTCGCCTGCAAGCTGTGCGAGAAAGCCTGGCGCCTCGGTCACCGGGTCTACCTGCATTGCCAGGACGCCGAACAGCGCGACGCGCTGGACCAGCGTTTGTGGCGCTTCAAGGGCGAGGCATTCGTTCCCCACGACCTGGCCGAGGCCCATGCCGATGCCAGGGTGGCCCTGGGCCTGGCCGACGATGCCGGTGAACACCGCGACCTGTTGATCAACCTGGGTGCCAAGGTGCCCGGATTCGTCGGCCAGTTCGAGCGGGTCGCCGAGATCGTGGTCGAGGAGCCCGGCATCCGCCTGTCGGCCCGTGAACGTTTCCGTTTCTACCGCGAACAGGGCTATGCTCTGCAAGACCACCGCTTACAGCGACTTTAACGACGATGGACAAGCCTTCCGCCTTACCCGATTCCGCCCATCTGCTCGACGACCTGGAGTCGATTCGCCAACTGCTGGGCGATGCCGACCTGCAGCCACCGTTGCTGACCGAGACGGTCGAGCAGATTCCGCTGCTGCTGGACACACCCACCGGCAATCCCGAGCCCGCGCCCGAGCAGGTCAAACCTGAGCCCGAGCCTGAGGAAGACCCGCAAACCCGTCGCCAGGACACCTTGCTGCACCTGGAAGCGGAACTGCGCGCCGCGGCGCAGTTGATCATGCAGGACGTGATCAACGACTTCACCCCGCATATCGAGACCGAGATCAAACGCCGGCTCGATGCGCGTATCGAGCGGTTGATCCAGCGCTCCGAGTAGACCTGCACCGGCCACGTCGCCGGCAAGCCGGCTCCCACACGGGTCATCGCTGACTCTGTGGGAGCCGGCTTGCCGGCGATGAGGCCCGACAGGCAACACAAGTACAGCTGTCGCCTGCGGCCCCCAGCTTGGTTATACTGCCCGGCTTTCCCGAATATATGCCATAGGGTCCCGCCGAGCATGGATAAGACCTACCAGCCGCACGCTATCGAAACTTCCTGGTACAACACCTGGGAGGCCGAAAACTATTTCGCCCCGCAAGGTGCAGGCGAGTCCTACACCATCATGATCCCGCCACCGAACGTGACGGGCAGCCTGCACATGGGCCACGGTTTCAACAACGCGATCATGGACGCCCTGATCCGTTTCCGCCGCATGCAGGGCCGCAATACCCTGTGGCAGCCAGGCACCGACCACGCCGGTATCGCCACCCAGATGCTGGTAGAGCGCCAGCTCGAAGCCAAGGGCCAGAACCGCCACGACCTGGGCCGCGAAGCCTTCCTCGACAAGATCTGGGAATGGAAAGAACAGTCCGGTGGCACCATCAGCCGCCAGATCCGTCGCCTGGGCTCGTCGGTCGACTGGAGCCGTGAGCGCTTCACCATGGATGACGGCCTGTCCGAAGCGGTCAAGGAAGCCTTCGTGCGCCTGCACGAGGACGGCCTGATCTACCGCGGCAAGCGCCTGGTCAACTGGGACACCAAGCTGCACACGGCGATCTCCGACCTCGAAGTGGAAAACCACGACGAGAAGGGTCACCTGTGGAACCTGCGCTACCCGCTGGCCGACGGCGCCAAGACCGCCGAAGGCAAGGACTACCTGGTGGTCGCCACCACCCGTCCGGAAACCCTGCTGGGTGATGCCGCGGTCGCGGTCAACCCGAACGACGAGCGCTACCAGGCACTGATCGGCAAATTCGTCGAACTGCCACTGGTCGGCCGTCGCATCCCGATCGTCGCCGACGACTACTGCGACCCGGAATTCGGCACCGGCTGCGTGAAGATCACCCCGGCCCACGACTTCAACGACTATGAAGTCGGCAAGCGCCACAACCTGCCGCTGCTGAACATCTTCGACAAGAACGCGCTGGTGCTGCCCGCCGCCCAGGCCTTCAACCTCGACGGCAGTGTCAACGAGCAGATCGACACCAGCCTGCCTGCCCAATACGCCGGCCTCGACCGCTTCGTCGCGCGCAAGCAGATCGTTGCCGACCTGGACGCCCAGGGCCTGCTGGTCAGCATCGACGACCACGCACTGAAAGTGCCGAAGGGCGACCGCTCCGGTACCGTCATCGAGCCGTGGCTGACCGACCAGTGGTATGTCTCCACCAAACCGCTGGCCGAGCCTGCGATCGCTGCCGTGGAAGACGGCCGCATCCAGTTCGTGCCCAAGCAGTACGAGAACATGTACTTCTCCTGGATGCGTGACATCCAGGACTGGTGCATCAGCCGTCAGCTGTGGTGGGGCCACCGCATCCCGGCCTGGTACGACGAGGCCGGCCAGGTCTATGTCGGCCGTGACGAAGCCGAAGTCCGTGCCAAGCACAACCTCGGTGCCGACGTAGTCCTGCGTCAGGACGACGACGTGCTCGACACCTGGTTCAGCTCCGGCCTGTGGACCTTCTCCACCCTGGGCTGGCCGCAGCAGACCGAATTCCTCAAGACCTTCCACTCCACCGACGTGCTGGTCACCGGTTTCGACATCATCTTCTTCTGGGTTGCGCGCATGATCATGCTGACCATGCACCTGATCAAGAACGAGGATGGCACCCCGCAGGTCCCGTTCAAGACCGTGTACGTGCACGGCCTGGTGCGCGACGGCCAGGGCCAGAAGATGTCCAAGTCCAAGGGCAACGTCCTCGACCCGCTGGACATCGTCGACGGCATCACCCTCGACGCCCTGCTGGAAAAACGCACCAGCGGCATGATGCAGCCCAAGCTTGCCGAGAAGATCGCCAAGCAGACCAAGGCCGAGTTCCCGGAAGGCATCGCCAGCTACGGCACCGACGCCCTGCGCTTCACGTTCTGTTCGCTGGCCTCCACCGGCCGCGACATCAAGTTCGACATGGGCCGCGTCGAAGGCTATCGCAACTTCTGCAACAAGATCTGGAACGCCGCCCGCTACGTGCTGGACAAGGGCGAGGACTGCGGCCAGAACGGCGAGGCCTACGAGCTGTCGCTGGCTGACCGCTGGATCATCTCGCAGCTGCAGCGCACCGAAGCCGAAGTGACCCGCCAGCTCGAGCAGTTCCGCTTCGACCTGGCCAGCCAGGCCTTGTACGAGTTCATCTGGAACCAGTACTGCGACTGGTACCTGGAGCTGTCCAAGCCGGTCCTGTGGGACGAGAACGCCCCGGTCGAACGCGCCCGTGGCACCCGCCGCACCCTGGTGCGCGTGCTGGAAGTGGCCCTGCGCCTGGCGCATCCGTTCATGCCGTTCATCACCGAAGAGATCTGGCAGCGCATCGCGCCGCTGGCCGGCATCGACGGCAAGACCATCATGCTGCAGCCGTGGCCGGTGGCTAACGAAGCCCGCATCGACGTGGCGGCCGAAGGTGATATCGAATGGCTGCAACAGCTGATGGTCGGCCTGCGCAACATCCGCGCCGAAATGAACATCGGCCCAGGCAAGCCACTGCCGCTGTTCCTCAAGAACGCCAACGCCGACGACCAGCGTCGCCTGCAAGAGAACGAGGCGCTGCTGAAGAAGCTGGCCAAGGTCGAGTCGTTCACCGTGCTCGGCGATGCCGACGAAGCCCCGCTGTCGGCCACCGCACTGGTCGGTGACCTGCAGGTGCTGGTGCCGATGGCCGGCCTGATCGACAAGGATGCCGAACTTGCGCGCCTGAACAAGGAAATTCAGCGCCTGCAAGGTGAAGTGCAGCGCGTGGGCGGCAAGCTGTCCAACGCCGCCTTCGTCGACAAGGCACCGCCTGCGGTGATCGAGAAGGAGCGCGCCAAGCTGGCTGAGTCCGAGCAGGCGCTGGCCAACTTCACCGAGCAGCATGCGCGGATTGCAGCGCTGTAACCTAGTGAAGCTATAAGCGGGCTGCTTTGCAGCCCATCGCCGGCAAGCCGGCTCCCACAGGTATTGTGTTGTACTTGTGGGAGCCGGC
>NZ_AKJC01000136.1 GCF_000282535.1 Pseudomonas sp. GM84
CCCGCCAGCCGTTATCGGCTATTGAGGGGAGTGCTAAAGCAACTCTCCGGGCAAACCCTACCAATAACTCAACTAAATGAATATTTAGTGTAGTTAACCTTTCGCAGAATAGCAAAGCAGAGAAGCGGAGGGTAACAGAGTCGAGGCGAATTGCAAATCTGTCCCTGGCCAGTCAAACAGTGGTGACTTCGCACACACCGCTAGTCGGAGGTGGGGATGGATATAATATGAAATAAAGCTCTTCTAGGATCGCTCTCAACCCGGCTATCCAGACCGCTCTTGACGCGTCAGGCATGCCTCATAGGTAGTAAAGAAAGTTACAGCCGGCTGTTTCGATGACCACATCCAATGAATTGACTAGTTTTTTAAATTTTCCACTGATTAAAAACGCTCCAGTACCTCTTAAGCACGGGGTCACAGCGGCTCCCGAAAAAAATAGCTTCTCGCACACACACATTTTCCACCGTTTCGACACGGTAGATATCCCTGTATCGCCCAGCATTCTCAGGATTATATCTCGTCATTCGCGAATTCAATCTTAACCCAAGACTAATAACAGGCATGACGCTGTAGCTATTGGCGCGGATAAATCCTCAACCCTCGGTCAACCCCGCGCGATTCCAATTTGTTGTAATTTTTACTGCTTTTTCCAGCGATAAAAAAAGATAGCGCGCGCTGTCTAGCATGGACGCTGCGTAAATCAAAAGACCCATGCACCCAGGTGGCTATTTCCGATAACCCAGGTAGCCAGTGACCTTTTTCCAACATTTCAATTTAGGGGTTATCACTAGAGGGATGTCGTTGAGGCAGTGTTATATCTCGGGATTTTGCAAATCGCGCGAAGCAACATCCACGTGAATGACCAAATTTTTCGGCTAGAGCACCAGGCACCTCGCAGCCTGGCGATTTGAGGTTCAAATCCACTCGAATTTTTCCATTTTGTTTCCACTCAGAGCACGCCTTCGTGATTTTCCCAGATTCTCCGTCAGATCCATCGAGAGCCGTCTAGCATGTGCCTTACAGGCAACTCGGCATGCTAAGAAATTTTGCACCCGAGATTTAGCAGATCTCGGGGAGGACATGAGCTTTGGCCCTTAAGGCGCTGATTGAATGAGGATTCCAAGCCTAGCTGGACGTTTTCCAATTTGTTGTCAATCGTCACAGATCGCGTGTGGTGAAATGTACCCTGGGTGTGGCTCACGTGGAATATGCGAAGGTGCGCATAATGCATATTATGTTAAATCATGATTATGCTTAGCCTCGCTCTCTGCAAAGACTCATCCGCCTCGCAGTCATCACCCTGGACAACGAGAAACAGACCACTGGCCTCAGCGCCACATGATCGTTTCGCGTGCCACCTGCAGAAAAGCCCGCACCGCACCGTTGACCTCGTCATTGCGGCTGACCAGCAGCAGATCTGCTTGCTGCTCGATGCCGTCGAGCTGTCGATAGGCAACGCCCGGAATCTTCACCTGCAGCAGCGGTTCTGGTACCAGCGCCACACCCAAGCCAGCGGCCACCAGCGCCAGCAGACTCAGGGTGCTGCCGGTACGGTGAACCTTGGGCTCGCGCCCCACTGCCTGGCGCAAGCTGCGCAGCATGTTGTCATCGGCGCCGTGGGCGGCATAGACGATCAATGACGCTTCTCCGAGCATGCAAACCTGCAAGGGCTTGGCATCGACAAGCGGATGGCTGTCGGGCATAGCCACCAGCAGTGGCCAGGTACCGATACACTCGAAACACAGCGACTCATCGATCATCTGGCCGCCATGACTGGGGGCAAACCCGACATCCAGCTGCCCGGCCTGAATCGCTTCGACCTGCTGCTGCGGCGCGAGCTCACTCAGCACTACCTCGGCTTGCGGATACGCCGCATGAAACGCCCGCACGGCGGCCATTAGTCGCCCGCTGAACACGGCATTGCCGGCAAAGCCGATGCGTACTGTGCCCATCTCGCCGCGCATTGCCCGCTGCACGGTTTGCTGGGCGTGCGCGGCCTGCGCCAAGGTGCGCTGCGCCTCCGCATAGAACAGCGTGCCGGCCTCCGTCAGCTCGACCCGGCGGCTGGTGCGCACGAACAGCGGGCCACCTAGCTCTTCCTCCAGTGCACGTATCTGCATGCTCAGCGCCGACTGCACGATGTGCAGGCGCTTGGCCGCACGGCCAAAATGCGCCTCTTCAGCCACAGCCAGGAAGTAACGCAGGTGGCGTAGCTCCATCTTCATCTCCATTCATTTTTTATGATCAATCATTCAGATCAATCTATTTGAGTTTACTTCAGAACGGGAAGAAGCTTGGGCTGATTATCCATCCCAATGAGCGCTCGCCATGCATAGCTACCTGGAAGACCGTCAGCAGATTACCGACCTCATCACTGGCTGGATCCACCGTGACCTTGGCCAATGGGAGCAACTGGCCGGGCTGTTCCATCCAGACGGGGTGATCGAGATCACCTGGTACGAAGGCCCGTTCACGGGGTTTATCGAAGGCTCGCGGCGCATGGGCGCCTCGGACCTGCGCACCAAGCACCTGATCGGTACTCCCGTGGTACAGATCAATGGCAATCGCGCCATTGTCGAGACCAATGCAGTGATCGTTGCCGAGAATGTGCGCCTGGACCTGGGCTGCAGCGTGCACAACCGCTTCTATGACCTCGCAGAAAAGCGCGACGGCGTGTGGAAGCTGCTCAAGCGCCAGAGCATCTATGACATGGGCGGTTTCACCTTCCCCAGCGGACCGGTGGCCATCGACGCGCAGGTGCTGAAGCGCTATCCGCGCGAGTATGCGCCCTTGGCCTACCTGCTGGAGAAAAGCGGCTTCCCGCTGAGCCGCACGTTCGCCACCCGCGGTAGCGAGCTGGAAAGCGCCATTCGCGAGAACGCACAGGCCTGGCTCGCCGCCTGACATCCGATTACAGCGCCACAGACAAGAACAACAAGAGGAGCGAAACCGATGTGCAAACAGGAATACGTTTTTCGCGGGCTTGGCATCTCGCTGTCAGGGCGCGGGCGAGTGCCCGAAACCGAGAGCATGGAGCCGCTTCCACTGATCGTGGCCATCCATGGCGGCACCTATAGTTCCCGATACTTCGACGTCCCGGGCCATTCGCTGCTGGATCGGGCCCAGGCGCAAGGGCTGCCCATCTTTGCCATCGACCGTCCGGGTTACGGTATCAGCGCCCCCTACGCCGCGCACGCCCCGAGCATTCTGGACAACGCGGAAATCCTCGACTCGGCCATTCAGGACCTGTGGCACAACTACCCGCACAACGCCAGCGGTATCGTCCTGATCGGTCATTCCATCGGCGCGGCCATCAGCATCGCCATCGCTGCGCGGCAGCCTTCCTGGCCGCTGCTGGGTATCGCCCTTTCCGGCGTCGGGCTCGACCCGGTATCCGCCTCCAAGGACAAGTGGAACAGCGTGCCTGCGCAGCAGGCCTTGGTCAGCGTACCGCCCGAGGCAATGGATGGTTTCTTCTTCGGGCCGCCGGCCACCTACGACCACGCCGTCATGCCCCAGGCCAGCCATGCCGCATGCTCCCCTGCCCCGCGCAGCGAGCTGGTGGACATCGGCATGCATTGGCCCAAGCAGGTCTACCGCCTGGCAGCGCAGGTGAAGGTGCCCGTGCATTACCGGCAACCGGAGTTCGAGCAGTTGTGGCCCGTCGATGAAGCCACTGTGCAGCGTTTTGCCCAAGCCTTCGTCAATTGCCCGGCCATGGACGCCGCACTGTTCCGGGACGCCGGCCATTGCATCGACTTTCACCGCATGGGCGAAGCGTTCCAGTTCCAGCAACTGGCCTTTGCCCGACGCTGCGTCGCCAGCGTGTAAACTGCGCAATTAATGCGGCCCTGGCAGTGCGAACTGCCAGGGCCTTTTTTATCGGGTTCAGAAGTAGAGCAACGCTTCTACCATCGCGGTCAGCTGCGTGCGGTCACGGCCGCTGCCGAATGGGCGGTCATGTTCGCGCGCATCGAACCAGTCATAGCGCAGCTCTGGGCGTAGCGAGAGGTGCTGGCTGACGTCGTAGCGAAAACCAGTGGTGATCGCATTGAAGTCCCCGCGCGCAGTGGTCGTGGGGAACAGCGTGAAGCCGTCCGGGTCGCTGAAGTGCTCGCCGCGCACCGAGAAGGACAAGTTCGGCCGCACCTGATAGGTAAGCACCGCATTGGCGCCCCACCAATGCGCACCGTCGAAGCCTGGCCCGGTGACGATGTCGATGGTGCTCGGTTTGCCATCGCCCTCCTGACGGCCGTAAACCAGCTCCGCGCCCATCGACCAGCGCTCGTCGAAGCGGTGCCAACCGTTCAGAGAATGTTGCTGCCTGAGTTGGCCGTCCGGAGAAATCAGCCGTGAGGTCGGCGCTTGCACGTCCTTGACGCTGTGGTTCTCCTGATTGCCGACCATGAATTCATAGTCGACCCAGGTCTGCATGTCTGCCGTGCGCCAGCGCAGTGCACCGAACAGCGCCTTGTCGTCATTGTTGTCACGCAGGTTGCTCCAGCCTTGGGCCACGCCCAGTTCCACCCCCAACAGCCCATGCGGACTGTCGACCAGCCGGCTGCTGATCATCACGCCGCTGACGGTCACCAGGTTGCTGACGAAGGCATAGGTGCGGCTGGCGAAAGGGTTGCGGGCCAGGCGGATATTCGGCGGAATCTCGTAGCCGAAGGCCGGGCCGAAGATGCCCGCCATCAGCGTGAAACCAGGCCCATAGGGCAGATAGGCGGTGGCGGCCAGGTTGGGCGTGGAGACAAAATTCTGCCTGTCGCGCCGGGCTTTTTCAGTGTCATCGTCACCAGGCGAGTTCACACCCCAATGCATGTCCCAGCCAAAGGCCCTGGAGAACTGGGCGTTGCGCCCGTACAAGGTCTCGAAGGTGAAGCCGAAGTCCGCCGTGTCCGGTGCGGGGCCAGGCAAGGGCGTGATGCGCGGGATGAAGTTGGCCTTGAGCGGCTTGTCGACGAAAAGATGCAGGCTACCCAACTCGAAGCCTTCATCGGAGAAACCACTGATTGGCAGGTTGCTCAGGCCGTCGCGGCGCTCATCGGATGTTGAGCGGTTGTTGCGCGAGTAGCCGATGTCGAGCAGGAAAGAAGTGCTGATGCCGTACTCTCGTTGCAGGCTGTCGCCAAACAGGCTGCGAAACAAGGAGCCTTCGGCGGGCTCGTCGGCCGGTTCGGCATGGCAGTCGACTATCGCGAAGGCGGCCAGCACCGCACCCAGCGTTTTCACCCGGATGTTGTTCATGGATATGGACTCTTGTTGTTGTTTTGTGTCGTGACTGGAAAAAGTGGTCCCGGCGTCCCTGCCGGTGCAGGCCGTGGCCGGCCTGCGTACTGGCGAAGGTCAGGTGTTGGTGGCCTGGAAGGCACACTGGCGCCAAGCGCCTTCGCTGCGTATCCAGACCTGGGTGGCGTAGGCTTTCATCAGCCGCTTTTCACCGCTCTCGCGCAAGACGATGGCCTGCTCCAGGTGGCCACTGGCGATGGCCGTGTCGCCGTGCACTCGCACATTCATGTCTGCGCGCTCGACCCTGAGAAAGTCGATGTGCTGGGCGACCATTTCCAGGTACTGCGCCTTATCGTCCACCTTGCCGGTGGCGTGGACATGCACCAGGCGATCGTCCATCAACCCCGCCAGGGCTTGCAGGTCGCGAGCTACCAGGGCTCGGCAGCGTTCGCGTTCCAGGCGCAGGATTTCCTCTCGGATCGGCTCAACCTGCATGACCACCCTCCTCCACGCGCTCGGCACGCACCACGTTCTCGATCGCGCCCAGGCCATCGATCTCCACGCGTACCCGATCGCCTTCGCGCAGCCAGTGCGGCGGTGTGAAGCCGACACCCACACCACCCGGCGTACCGGTGTAGATCACATCGCCGGGCTCTAGAGTCATAACCCGAGACAAGTGTTCAATCTGCTGGTAGCAGTCGAAGATCAGCTCGCAGGTGTTGGAATCCTGGCGCTTCTCACCGTTGACGAAACAGCGAATGCCCAACGCGTGCGGGTTGCCCACCTCGTCCGGGGTCATCAGCCAAGGGCCAAAGGGCGCGTGTCCGTCGAACGATTTGCCAAGCACGAATTGCGACGTGCGAAGCTGCCAGTCGCGCACGCTCACGTCATTGCCCACGCAGTAGCCGAAGATCATCTGCGGCGCCTGCTCGCGGGTGACGTGGCGGCAACGCTTGCCTATCACGAAGACCATCTCGGCCTCGTAGTCGAGTTGTTCCGACACCAGCGGTAGGTCAATGGCCGCATAAGGGCCGTTGGCCGACGTATTCATCTTGGCGAACCACAGCTGGTCGGCCGGCGTGGCCATGCCGGATTCGGCAACGTGATCGGCGTAGTTCAGGCCAATGCCGAGAATCTTGCCGGGGCGCGGCACAGGGGCCAGCAGCGTCACCTCGTCGAGGCGAAAGTCCACCGGCTGGATCTGCGCCAGGCGCCGCAACGGTTCCTGCCAGAACTGCCATTCGCCGATCAGCCCGAGCATGTCGCGCGGCGCGGCGCAAAGGTGATCGGCGACGCGGATCACCCCATCGTCCGTCACGATACCGATGCCCTCGAGGCCGCCAGGGGTTTTGAAAGTGCACAGCTTCATGCGTATCTCCTCATCCAAGCAAGGTGCGGGTACCGGTACCGGCGGTCCCCAGGCGGCACAGTTCGGCTTCGCTGGCGCCTCCTAACCACAACTCGACCATGGTGTCAGGGTCGAACTCGAGGCCGATCGGGTCATTGGCGAAGGTTTCGCTGTGGAAGAACGCTGCGGCGTCGGCGGCTTCGCTGAAGTTGTCCACCTGCAGCTCGATGTCGTTGCCTTCCGGGTCGCGGAAATACAGCGAGGTGGTCGGGCCGTGATTGATGCACCAGTAAGGGCGGATGCCCTCCTCCTTCAGGCGCAGGTAAGTACGCAGCAGGTCGTCGATGCGCGTGTAGCTGTAGGCGATGTGGTGCACGCCGGTGACTTCGTCGGACTTCGGCGGCAGGTGCGGCATGTTGAAAAACGCCAGGCGGTGATGCTCGTCGTCATAGGTGATGAAGGTGAGGATTTCGTCCTCGAACACCAGATCGGCCTGGAACAGCTTGCGGTACCAGTCGACCATGGCCTTGCGATCGGCGCAGCGGAACACCAGGTGCGCCATTTTCATCGGCACTACGCGCTCGCCTTCGGCGATGGTTGCGGTGCGGGTGTGGGAAACGCTCATTTCGGTTCTCCTTTTTCTTGTTGTCAGACCAGCACCCGGCGAAAGTCGCCGAGCAGTGTCGTCAGGTAGGCAAGGAAGCGCCCGGCCTCGGCACCGTCCACCGCACGGTGGTCCCAGGACAGCGACAGCGGTAACTGCAGGCGCGGCTGGAAGGCGCTGCCGTCCCAACGCGGTTGCAGGTCGGCGCGGCCGATGCCAAGGATCGCGACCTCGGGTGCATTGATGATCGGGGTGAAGTGCCCGCCACCGATGCCACCCAGCGACGAGATGGAGAAGCAGCCGCCCTGCATCTGCGCAGGCGACAGCTTGCCGGCCCGGGCCAGTTGCGACAGCTCGGCCATTTCCGCAGCCAGCGCAGCGATGCCTTTGCGGTCGGCATCGCGGATCACCGGCACCACCAGGCCGTTAGGCGTGTCGGCAGCGAAGCCGATGTGGAAGTAGTGCTTCTGCACCACCTCATCGCCCTCCAGGCTCACGTTGAACTGCGGGAAGCGTTGCAGCGCCGCCACGCAGGCCTTGATCAGGAAGGCCAGCAGAGTGACCTTGGCCTGCCCGTCGCGCCCTTCCTGGTTGAGCTGCACGCGCAGCGCATCGAGGTCGGTGACGTCGGCGTGGCTGTGGTTGGTAACGTGGGGGATGCTCACCCAGTTGCGGTGCAGGTTGGCCGCCGAGATACGCTTGATGCGCGACAACGCACGGCGCTCGATGTGGCCGAACTGGGCGAAGTCGACTTGCGGCCAAGGCAGCAGGTCGAGCCCGACGCCGGCCTTGCCGCTGCCCGCCGGTTGCTCGCGCTGGGCTTTGACGAAGGCCAGCACATCCTCGCGCAGCAACCGGCCGTTGGGGCCGGTGGGCGGTACCTGATCCAGGTCGACGCCGAGTTCCCGTGCCAGCTTGCGCACGGCCGGGCCGGCCAGGGCCAGTTGCGGCTTGTGTACGTTTTCGGCGGCAGGTGCCGGCACGGCAGCAGGCATAGCGAGCACGCCAGGCGCGGCAGCGGCGGCCACCGGTTCGGGGCTTGCCACCACGGGCGCGGTCTCAACGGGCGCAGCCCCCTCCCCAGCCGGTTCGATATCGGCGATCACGCTGCCGCGCGACACCTTGTCACCTGGCTTTATCAGCACCTGGCGAATGGTGCATTGCAGGGTGCTGGGCACATCCATCACGGCCTTGTCGGACTCGAGCACGATCAGCGGCTGTTCCACGGCGACCACGTCACCGGCCTTGATCAGCACCTCCACCACAGGCAGGTCCTTGAAGTCACCGATATCCGGAACCATCAGTTGTTGCATGGCATTCACTCCTCAACGGTTCCAGGGGGCGGCGCTGGCGCCGTCGATGGCATAACGTGCGCGGGCCTGGGCATGCTTGTCGCGGTCGATGCTGGCCAGCGCCGCCAGGGCGATGTGCTGGCGGTCCATCTCGAAGAAGCGGCGCAGCGCCGGGCGGGTGTCGCTGCGGCCGAAACCGTCGGTGCCCAGCGCGATGTACGGGGCCTGCAGGTAGGGGGCGATCAGTTGCGCATAGCCGCGCACATAGTCGCTGGCCGCAACCACCGGGGCCGCGCCGGGCAGGCAGGTCTGCAAGTGGCTG
Organism: Pseudomonas sp. GM84; assembly: GCF_000282535.1. Lineage (GTDB taxonomy): Bacteria > Pseudomonadota > Gammaproteobacteria > Pseudomonadales > Pseudomonadaceae > Aquipseudomonas. The sequence goes on from NZ_AKJC01000136.1 coordinate 8,799, forward strand.
AGCGCCGTGTCCTGGGCGCCGAACAGCTGTTGGCGCTCGATTTCACGGGCCTCGCGGGCCAATTCCGAGAAACTGGTGACGCTCCAGATCTCGCTGGCCACGCCCCAGTCCTCGGCCAGCAGCTCGGCGGCCGCGATCACTTCGCGCAAAATGGCCCCGGAGCCAAGCAAGCGCACGACGGGCGCGCCCTCACCGCGCGCGCCGAACAGGCGCATGCCCTTGATCACGTCGGCGTGCTGGGCAGCGTCCAGTGGCGCCTGTACGTAGTTCTCGTTGGTCACTGTCAGGTAGTAGAACTCGTCATGCTGCTCTTCGAGCATGCGACGGCTGCCATGGTCGATGATCACTGCCACTTCAGCGGCGAAAGCCGGGTCGTAGGCGCGGCAGTTCGGCACCGTGGCGGCGATCAGTTGGCTACTGCCGTCCTGGTGCTGCAAGCCTTCGCCGGCCAAGGTGGTGCGCCCGGCGGTGGCACCGATCAGGAAGCCGCGGGCCCGCTGGTCGGCAGCGGCCCAGATCAGGTCGCCGATACGCTGGAAGCCGAACATCGAGTAGTAGATATAGAACGGCAGCATGGGCACGCCGTTGACGCTGTAGGACGTCGCCGCCGCCACCCAGGACGAGATCGCCCCGGCTTCGGTAATACCCTCTTCCAACAGCTGCCCGTCCTTGGACTCTTTGTAATAGAGCATCGCCCCGGCATCCTCGGGCTCGTACAGTTGCCCGACCGGCGAGTAGATACCGACCTGCCGGAACAGGTTGGCCATGCCGAAGGTGCGCGCCTCGTCGGCAACGATCGGCACGATGCGCGGGCCCAGCTGCTTGTCCTTGAGCAGATTGGTGAATAGCCGGACGACGGCGGTCGTCGTCGACGCTTCGCGGTCGTCGGGTGCCAGCGCAAACTGCGCATAACTCGCCAGCGCAGGCACCGGCAGTGCTTCGGCAGCGCTGCTGCGGCGTGGCATGTAACCACCCAGCGCCGCCCGTCTGGCATGCAGGTAGCGCATTTCCGCACTGTCTTCAGCGGGCTTGTAGAAGCGCATTTCCTCCAGCGCTTCGTCATCCATCGGCAGCGCGAAGCGGTCGCGGAACGCTTTGAGTGCCTCAACGTCGAGCTTTTTCTGCATGTGCGACGTGTTACGTGACTCACCCGCCAGGCCCATGCCGTAACCTTTCTTGGTCTTGGCCAGGATCACCGTCGGCCGGCCCTTGTGCGCCTTGGCGGCGGCGAAGGCCGCATGCAGCTTGCGAAAATCGTGGCCGCCCCGGCGCAGCCCGTCGATCTCGGCCGGGCTCATGTGCGCGACCAGCGCTTGCAGCTCTGGGTCGAGGTCGAAGAAGTGCGCGCGGTTGTAGGCGCCATCGTTGGCACCCAGGGTCTGGTACTGGCCATCGACGGTGTGGGCGAAACGGCGCAGCAGCACGTGGTTGCGGTCACGGGCGAACAGCGCGTCCCAGTCCGAGCCCCACACCACCTTGATCACGTTCCAGCCCGCGCCGCTGAACAGCGCCTCCAGTTCCTGGATGATCTGCCCGTTGCCACGCACCGGGCCGTCCAGGCGCTGCAGGTTGCAGTTGATCACGAAGGTCAGGTTGTCGAGTTTTTCGCGGGCAGCCAGGGACAGCGCGGCGATGGACTCCGGCTCGTCCATCTCGCCGTCGCCGAACACGCCCCACACGTGGCGCTGCGTGGTATCGGCGAGGTTGCGGTGCTCCAGGTAGCGCAGGAAACGCGCCTGGTAGATCGAGCTGATCGGGCCGATGCCCATGGAGCCGGTCGGAAACTGCCAGAAGTCGGGCATCAACCAAGGGTGCGGATAGGAGCACAGGCCACCGCCGTCGACCTCCTGGCGGTAGCGCTGCAATTGTTCCTCGCTCATGCGCCCTTCGAGGAAGGCCCGGGCATACACCCCAGGTGCCGAATGGGGCTGGAAGTACACCAGGTCGCCCTTGGCCTGCTCGCTGTCGGCGCGAAAGAAATGGTTGAAGCCGACTTCGAAGATCTCGGCCGCCGAGGCATAGCTGGCGATATGCCCGCCCAGCTCGCCGTAGGCCTTGTTGGCCCGTGCCACCATGGCCAGGGCGTTCCAGCGAATGATCGAGGTGATGCGCTCTTCCATTGCCAGGTCACCGGGGAATACCGGCTGGTCTTCCAAGGCGATGCTGTTCTGGTACAGCGAGTAAGGGTGGGCGCTCGGGCGTACGCCGAGGTGGCTGGCGTGTTCGGCCAGGCGTTGCAACAGGAAGTCGACGCGCTCGCCGCCAGCGCTGCGCGCGATGGCCTCCAGGGCGTCGAGCCATTCGTGGGTTTCCTGGCGGTCGCTGTCGTGCTGGGTGCGATCGCTCGGTATATCGGTGATCTTGGCAGTCATGGCATAAGGCTCAATCAGGTTTTCCAGGCGCAAGTTGCCCACGGCTGCCCGGTAACAGGCAGGCCAAGGTGTGCTTGCGCACGATCAGGTTCTTCGGTGGCTTACCAGCCGTCGCGGCAGCCGCTCCACTCCACGCCCGGCGAACGGGCATGCACCTGGTGGTAACGGCCGCTGTAGAACAGCAGTGGCTTGCGCTGCTCGCCGATGTGCAAGTGCTCGACTTCGCCGATGTAGAGCAGGTGGTCGCCGGCCGGATGCACGTCTACCGTGCGCGCCACCAGCTGCACCAGGCTGCCTTCGAGCAAAGGTGTCTGCTCGTGGAAGCAGTACGGCAGCGCCAGGCCCTCCTCCGGCCGCCCACCGAAATGGGCGCTCAGCGGGCGCTGGGTCTCGGCAAGGAAGTTCACGCCATAGCACACCCCTTCCTTCACCCACTGGTTGAAGCGCGAGGCGTTGCGTACCGAGATGAGGATCAGCGGCGGTTCCAGCGATACCGACATGAAGGCATTGGCGGTCATGCCTGCCGGCTCGCCATCGGCAACGAAGGTCACTACGGTGACGCCGGTGGCGAACTGGCCCATTACCGTGCGCAGAAGTTTGGGATCCATGGGGCTGCCCTCCTGTCAGATCAGCGCGGTGACCGTGTTGTCGACGCCCAGCAGGGCCTTGCCGTACAACTCCAGGCCAATCGCGGGCAACGCCACGGCATGCCGCGCGGCCGTGTTGGAATCGCGCCACCAGCGCTGCATCGGGCTGCTCTCGGCGAAGCTTCCGGCGCCATGGGCAGACAGCAGGATGTTGATGGCATCGGTAATGTGCGTGTTGACCAGGCCGACATCGGCACGGATACGTGCACGGGTCACGTTGTCGAGCTTTATGCCTTGGCGGGCGGCCTCATCCAGTTCGTCTGCAGCGCGCATGGCGCGTAGCTGGGCGCTGTCGATCTTCAGCGCCGCTTCGGCGACCTGGGTCTGGAACACCACCGAGTCGGTCTGTTTTTCAAACGAGGTGTAGGCCACGGCGCGACGCGGCGCGTTGTCGATCACGTATTTCAGTGCGGCGCGCCCCAGGCCAAGCTGTGGGCCATTGAGAATCAGCGCGGCAAACGGCACGAACAATGGCCGGTAGCAGGCTTCGTCCTTGAACGGGGTGGCGTATTCCCCCTCGATCGCCGCGCCCATGTTCAGCAAGCGATGTTCGGGAACGAACACCTCTTCGGCGACGATGCAGTTACTACCAGACGCACGCATGCCGGCGGTGAACCAGGTATCTTCGATGCGGAACTGCGCCTTGGGTATCAGTGCCAGGTACTGGCCCACCAGGGCGCCGTTGGTGTCCCGTTCCTCGGCGCCAACCGCGGCCCAATCCGCATGCAGGCTGCCGGACGAGGAATACCACTTGCCAGAAATCACCAGGCCGCCCTCTACCCGACGGGTGCTCGGTGAGGTGTTGAAGACCCCGGCCACACGGGCATCCGGGTTACTGCCGAAGACCTCTTCCTGCGCACGCTCATCGAACAGGCCAGTGAACCAGGCGCAGACATTGCTCAAGGCCACGACCCAGGCCGTGCCACCGCAGGCCTCTGCCAGTGCCGCGGAGACCTCCAGGTGCGAGCGCAACGTGCCTTCATGGCCCCCGAAACGCTTGGGCACCATCAAGCGGAACAGGCCCGCGTCACGGATCGCCTGAATATTCTCCTCGGCGGCGCGGCGGTGCTTCTCGGACTCGACGGCATTTTTGCTCAGCAGGGGCTGCAACGCCTCGGCGCGCTTGACCAGTTCCTGTAAAGAAGGCCCCTGTTCGGCCACAGGTAACACGCTTACGTCGAATTCTTTGATCGCTTCTTTCATGGTTCCAACCTCTATTTTAGTAATGACTAAATTGTCATTTATTTATTGTGGGCGTACGAATCCACACACCGGTCCGGCCAGAGCGAGCGGAACGGCATCACGGGCAAACGGAATCAGGCTGAACCTGGCATTCCGGTTATGCAGAAATGGCGGCGATTGGAGGGGATTTTAGAGGCGACGGCGCTTGTGGCGCGGCGGCGGAGGAAGCGGGCGAGACAGGCGAGGGGTAAGGGCATGAACGATCATTTTTCGTCTCCTGTTGTTTTTATGACGAAACTCCCGGCCTGACGCAGCATCAGATGGAACATACTTGTCATTCCGATATTGGTTAGAATGTAGGACATGCCACTGACTTGTTCAATAGCTTTGATCAAATAAATATATTCATCTGACGATCTGCATAGTTTTTAACAATGACGTTTTGTCACTGAAAGAGATGACCATGCCCAGCCACGACTCACTCGCCTCTTCCGCGCGGGCCACACCCGACCACCGCCCGCGGATGGCGGAAAAGAAACGCCTGTTGATGCGCACTCGATTGCTCGATTCGGCCATGCGCGTATTTGCCGAAGCGGCCGGCGCCACCCCGGTGATCGACGATGTGATCCGCGAGGCCAAGGTGTCGCGGGGCACCTTCTATCGCTACTTCGACTCGTTGGACCAGGTCCTGATTGCGCTTGGCCAGGAGTTGAGCAACCAGATGACCACCGACATCCTGCCCCTCTACGACATACTCGAAGAACCCTGGAAGCGCATTTCGGTCGGCTTCCGGGTTTTTCTGGTCCGCGCCCTGCTGGACCGCAAGTGGGCCGGTTTCGTAACCCGCGTAGATGTATGGCCGCACCATGCACTGGTGGCCGAGTACATGAGCCGCGACCTGGAAAGTGGCCGCGCCGCCGGCCAGTTGGCCTTCGAACGCCTCGACGCGGCCACCGACTTCCTGATGGGCGCATCCGCCCACTCCATCCAGGCCATCCTGCAAGGGGTGGAAAACGTCAATGACTATATGGACGCCTGTGTTCACATGGCCTTGATCAGCCTTGGCGTCGATCCGGCGACCTGCCGACGTGGCGTCGAATTTTCGTTGAGCTATCTGCAGGACTGGGGCTCCGGTGCGCTCGACCTGCCACGACCGGTGTGGGCCTTGAATCTCAATTCGCGTGAGGGTCGCGCATTTCTCGCCTACCGCCGTGAACCCGAGTGACAAGGCAACGGGAACCGGCGATCAACCTGGCGGTGTTTGCGAGATCTCTTTTCGTACAGAGCCCAAGGCACCTACGATTTCTGCTGTTCCGAGAGGCTTGCCTGCGCAAGCCGATGCTGAAAGGTTTCGAGGAAAACCGCCTCCGCCACGGTCATCTTCTGCTCCCGGTTCCACAGCAGGTGCAGGTTGACATCGACGATGCCTTCATCCGGTGGCAAACGCCACAGCAGGCCTTTTTCCACGTCTTCCCGCAGCAAATGCTCTGGGAGGCACCCGACGCCAAACCCTGCGCAAACCAGGCGGTGAATTTCTTCGAAACTCGACGATGACGCAACGATCCGACCAGTAAAACCATTTTCGTCACGGAACATCGCCAAAGGTGACAAGTTGCCGCCCAACTGGTCACTCACGAAGCTCACGAAGTTTTCGCCGCGCAGCGCTTCCAGCGTCACATCGCTGCGCCCAAAAAGACGGTGCCGCACCCCGCAATAGAATGCGTACCGCTGGCGTAACAACTGGCGCTGCTCCAGCTTCGGCTGAGCAATCCGGCACAGGCCGAGCCCGGCAGTGGCGGTTTTCTGCAGCAATGAACTGATGATGTCGGCACTGCGCAGTACCTCGATCTCCAGTTCCACCCGCGGGTGTGCCTCATGAAAATCAGCCAGGAACTCATCGTATAGCGTCGATTGCACGCGGCTGATGGTCAGCAGCCGCACCTTCCCTGCCACCCCATCGTTCTGCTTCTCCACTGCTGTGCTGATGCGCGAAACGTCACCGTAGATATCGGTGGCGATGCGCAGCACCTCTTCCCCTGCGGCCGTCAGGTCAAAACGAGGCCCACCGCGCAGGATCAGTGCACAGCCGAGCTGCTCCTCCAGGCGCCGAAGGGCCTGGCTGACCGCCGACTGGGTGACATGCAGCCTGGCCGCGGCGCGGCTGATGCTGCCTTCCTGGCCGATCGCCAGGTAGGTACGGAGCAGGTTCCAGTCCAGGCGGTCGTTGAGGAAACGACGGCCCTCCCATTTGTTGACCAATGCGTCAGAACGCGAGCTCGGGGGATTCATTTTGGGCCTATTAGTAGCACTGCTAATACGACGGATAAGAATTAGCAAATTGACTAATCATAGCCCCAAGGCGATAAAACCCGAAAGCGCCAAACAGAGCGCGACCGGCTTAGCCAGTTCAGACCCCTGCCTATAACTCCAAGAAGGGCCTTGCATGCACGCCTCCAACCAGCCGCGTCGAGCGGCGGCTGCCGCATTTGTCGGCACCACCATCGAGTTCTACGACTTCTATATCTACGCCACAGCGGCTGCGCTCGTGCTCGGGCAGGTGTTCTTCCCCAGCAGCGATCCGTTGCTCAGCACGCTGGCAGCCTTCGGCACCTTCGCGGTGGGCTTTATCGCCCGTCCCATGGCCGGCATGGTCTTCGGCCATCTGGGCGACCGCCTGGGCCGCAAGAACATGCTGCTGGTCACCATGCTCCTGATGGGCCTGGCCACCACCGGTATCGGCTTGCTACCCAGCTACGCCAGCGCCGGCATCTGGGCGCCGATCGGGCTGATCGCGCTGCGCATCGTCCAGGGCATCTCGGTGGGCGGCGAATGGGGCGGCGCAGTGCTGATGGCCAGCGAACACGCACCGGCCAAACGCAAGGTGTTCTATGCCTCCTTCGCGCAACTGGGCAGCCCGGCCGGCCTGCTGCTTGCACTCATCGCGTTCCGCCTGGTGTCGACGCTTGAGCCTGAGGCGTTCCTCAGCTGGGGCTGGCGCCTGCCCTTCCTGGCCAGCGGCGTGCTGATGATGGTGGGGCTGGCGATCCGCTTCGGCGTGGAGGAAAGCCCGGAGTTCAAGGCTGCCAAGGCCAAGCAGGAAGTAGTCAAGTACCCGGTACTGGAAGTGGTGCGCGACTGCTGGCGGCAGATCCTGTTCGCCGCCCTGGCGGTGACCATCGGCTCAGCCGGTTTCTTCTTCACCAACACCTTCATGATCACCTACGTCACCACCTACCAGGGCATCGCTCGGGCGACGATCCTCGACTGCCTGTTCCTGGTCACCCTCCTGCAGTTCCTGAGCCAACCCCTGGCGGCATTGCTGGCCGAGCGTATCGGTGAAGGCCGCTTCCTCAAGCTCGTGGCCCTGCTCTGCATGGCCGTGCCCTACCCCATGTTCCTGCTGGTCGGCACGCAAAACCTGGTGCTGATGACCCTCGGCATCGCCCTGGCGGTCGTCACCCTGTCGGCGCTCTATGCAGTGATCGCCGGCTACATGACCCAGGCCTTCCCGGCGCACCTGCGTTACTCCGGGATCTCCCTGGCCTATCAGCTGATCTGCGCCATCGCCGGGGGCAGTACGCCAATCATCGGCACCCTCCTCGCCGATCGCTTTGCCGGCCAGTGGCTGCCGTTGGCGCTGTTCTTTACCGCCCTGTCCACGCTTTCCCTGATCGGTGTCTGTGGCCTCGCTCGCCTGCGTGGCGAGCTGCAGCAACCCACCGTCGCCCTCGCCCGTTAAACCAGGAGTTTTCATGAGCAAGCCGCACAACATCAGCGATGCCGAATGGCAGGCTCGCTGCGAATTGGCCGCGCTGTACCGGATGATCGCGCACTTTCGCATGACCGATCTGATCGACACCCATATCACCCTGCGGATTCCCGGACCCGAGCACCACTTCCTGATCAACCGCTATGGCGTGATCTTCGACCGCATGCGCGCCAGTGACCTGGTGCGCATCGACCAGCATGGCAACGTGGTCGACGCGGCCTTTGGCGAGCGCCGGGTGAATGCTGCTGGCTTCGTGATCCACTCGGCGATTCACATGGCGCGTCCTGACATGCACTGCGTGATTCACACCCACACCGCCGCCGGCATCGCCGTGTCTGCCCAGGAGCAAGGGTTACTGCCAATCAGTCAGCATGCGCTGAAGTTCTACGGGAAGCTGGCCTACCACCAGTACGAAGGCATCGCCCTGTCGCTGGACGAGCGCGAACGGCTGATCGCCGATCTGGGCACGCACAAGGCGATGATCCTGCGCAACCACGGCTTGCTCGCCGGTGGCGCCAGCGTCGCCGAGGCCTTCCACGAGATCCACTTCCTCGAGCGCGCCTGCCAGGCCCAGATCCAGGCCCTGGCCGGTGGTAGCCAACTGATCTACCCGAGTGAAGCGGTGTGCCGCCACACCGCCGCTCAATTCGAACGTGACGAGTCGGCGCAGATCATCAGCCTGAGCTGGAACGCTGCCCTTACCTTGATCGAACACCAACGCGAGTCGTACTGCTCATGAAACCGCTGGTTCTATTGTCGACAGACCAGGCTCTGCTGGGGCAGCTGCAAAACGCCTTTGCCCGGAGCGCCCCACAATTGCGGGTGGTGTTGGCCAACGACCCCGCCGCCGTCGATGCGCAGATCGCCGCCTGCTGGTTCCCGCCGGCGGGCAGCCTGAGCGCGCTGCCCAACCTCAAACTGATCCACTCGGTTGCCGCCGGTATCGATCACTTGGCCAACGACCCGAGCCAACCGGCCCTGCCGGTATGCCGTGTGGTTGATCCCGCACACCGCCAGGGCATGGCGGAGTATGTCCGCTGGGCAGTGATTCACTTCCACCGGGACTTCGACAGGGCTTTGGCTCAACAACAACAGCACGTTTGGCGTCGTCATCACCAGCGCCCCGCCACTGAGTATCAGATCGGCGTCATGGGGCTGGGATCTCTCGGGGGCGCCATCTCCGCCGAACTGGCCGAGGCCGGCTACGCAGTACGAGGCTGGGCCAGAAGCGCCAGGCAATTGCAGGGTGTGCGCACGTTTGCAGGCCCTTGCGAGTTCAATGAGTTCCTGCAAGGCCTGGATTTGTTGATCAACCTGCTGCCGCTGACCGCAGCCACCCGCGGCATTCTCTGCCAGGACACCTTCCAGGCCCTGGCCCCGGGGGCCGGGGTGATCAACTGCGGACGCGGTCAACACCTGCAGGTGGATGACCTGATCAGCGCGGTCAACAGTGGCCGCCTGCGAGGCGCTGTGCTCGATGTGTTCGACAAGGAGCCGCTGCCATTGGACAGCCGCCTGTGGAGCACGCCCGGGATCATCGTCACGCCGCACATGGCGTCCTGCGCCTCGCACGACTGCATTGCCCAGCAAGTGGCGGAAAACGCACGACGCCTGGCTTGCGCCGAACCCCTGCTGAACCGGGTAGACCCCGCGCTCGGCTACTGACTGGCTTACAGAGGATCAGCATGATGCATACCTGCAATGGCCCACGGCTGTGGAATAGCCTCATGGAGATGGCCAAGGTTGGCCCCACGGCCAACGGCGGAAACTGCCGCCTGGCGCTCTCGAATGAAGACCGCGAAGGGCGTGAGCTGTTCGTACGCTGGTGTCGGGACGCGGGCATGAGCCTGCAGGTCGATGCTATCGGCAACCTGTTTGCGCGCCTGCCGGGCCGCAACGACGCCCTGCCCCCGGTCGTCATGGGCAGCCACCTGGATACGCAACCCAAGGGAGGCCGTTTCGACGGTATCTACGGCGTGCTCGCGGGCCTTGAGGTGGTGCGCAGCCTTCAAGACAAAGGCCTGACGCCCGAACGGCCGCTGGAAATCGCCGTATGGACCAATGAAGAAGGCGCCCGCTTCACCCCAGCCATGCTCGGCTCGGCGGTGTTCACCGGTGAGCTGCCACTTGAACAGGCACTGGCCAGCCGCGATGCCGAAGGCATCAGTGTCGCTGAAGCGCTGGCGCAGACTGGCTACGCCGGCGAGCTACCGCTGGGCCGTGAGTTCGACGCCTACTTCGAAGCGCACATCGAGCAAGGCCCCATCCTGGAGGATGCCGGCTTGCCCATCGGCCTGGTGACTGGCGGCCAGGCCATCTGCTGGCTGGACATCGAGGTGAGCGGCCAAGCTGCCCATGCCGGCACCACGCCCATGCCCCTGCGCCATGACGCACTGTTCGGGGTCGGCGAAATGATCATGGCGCTTGAGCAACTGGCACGCGACTTCACGCCCAAGGGCCTGGTGACGGTCGGTCAACTGCAGATCGCCCGCTCCTCTCGAAACACCATTCCCGGGCAAGTGGCATTCACCCTCGACCTGCGCCACCACGAGGATGCTGATATCGCCGACATGGAAGCCAGCGCCCGTGCCCTGATCGATCAGATCGCCACGCAGCGCGAGCTGAATGTACAGATCGACCGCCACTGGCTCAGCCCGGCCACGCCCTTCGACCCGGCGTGCATCGCCAGCGTGCGCGCCGCCATCGAAGGCCTTGGCTATCCGTACCAGCCCATCGTCAGTGGCGCCGGCCATGACGCGATCCACCTGGCCCGCCATTGCCCCACCACCATGGTGTTCATCCCCTGCGTTGGCGGCCTGAGTCATAACGAGGCCGAGGACGCCTTGCCCGAAGACGTGACCATGGGCTGCGACGTGTTGCTCAACGCCGTGCTCGCCCGCGCCGACCGAAGCTGATTCACGCATGACACCCAGATGCCCGGGCAGCTCAAAGCCGGGCCCTCAGGGAAGCTTTGCCCAAAAAACAAGAAAGCCCCGCTCCACCTTCAGCTGCCAATAACAAACAGAACCCATCTTTAGGGAGAAAATGGCAATGACCAGTCCTGCGTACACCGAGGTTGCCGACGTGCAACCAGAACGCACCGCCGACATGAGAAAAGTCGCGGTCGCCAGCGTGATCGGCACCACCGTCGAGTGGTATGACCTGTTCCTCTTCGCCACGGCTTCGGCCCTGGTGTTCAACAAGATCTTCTTCCCCGGGTTTGACCCGTTGGTCGGTACATTACTGGCTTTCGGCACCTTCGCCTCGGCCTATGGCGCACGGTTGATCGGCGCCGCGTTATTCGGCCATTTCGGCGACCGCCTGGGACGCAAGTCGATGCTGTTGATCTCGCTGCTGACCATGGGCGCGGCCACCTTCGCCATCGGCCTGTTACCCAGCTATGAGTCGGTGGGCATCTGGGCCCCCATCATGCTGCTGACCTTGCGCATCATTCAGGGCCTCGCCCTGGGCGGCGAATGGGGTGGCGCCGTGCTGATGGCCGTGGAGCATGCGCCCAAGCACCAACGCGGCCTGTATGGCTCTTGGGTGCAGATCGGCGTACCGGCAGGCACGATGCTGGCCAACCTGGTGTTCCTGCTGTTCGCCACCACCTTGACCAGCGAGCAACTGCTGGACTGGGGCTGGCGGGTGCCGTTCCTGCTCAGCGTCCTGTTGATCGCGCTGGGCCTCTACATCCGCCTCAATATCCATGAAACACCGTCGTTCAAAGCCGTGGAGAACAAGGGGGCGCAGGTCAAGGTGCCGCTCCTGGAGGTGTTCCGCAAATACTGGAAGCAGGTGATCCTCGGAGGTGTCGCGGCCATGTCGACGGGCACTTCGTACAACCTGATCGTCGCCTTTGGCCTGACCTATGGCACCCAGACCCTGGGTTTCTCCCGTGGCGAAATGCTCAGCGTGGTGCTGGTTGCCTGCGCCGCCTGTATCGTCATGCTGCCCATTTTCGGCGCACTGTCCGACCGGTTCGGTCGCAAGCCGATCATCATCGGCGGGATCATCGCCGAGGCCCTCGTGGCGTTCCCGATGTTCTGGCTCATGGACACCAAGGAACTGGGACTGGTGTTCGCCGGCTATTTGCTGATGATGACCGCCTTCGCAGCCAACTACGGCCCCATCGCCACGTTCCTCGCCGAACTGTTCGGTACCCGGGTGCGTTATTCCGGGTTGTCGATCAGTTACATGCTCTGCGGCTTGCTGGGCAGCGCCGCGACCCCGTTGGTGACCACTGCACTGCTGTCGCTCACCGGCAAGGGCTCCTCGATCGCCTGGTACATGGTCGGATCGGCAGTTGTCTCGCTGATCGCCCTCCTGCTGCTCACCGAAACCTTCAAACGGGACATCGACCACGCACGGCAGTAAGCCGTGGCTTGCCCCTGAGTCGCCCGCCAGTCGAGCGGGCCCTTCCTGACACCGTTTGCAGAGTTTCAAGATGAACAAATACCTGATCAGCGCAGGCGCCTTCGCCTTGGCGCCGTTTGCCCAGGCTGACGTGCTGGGTGATAGCCACGCCACCCTCGGGCTGCGCAACTTCTACTTCAACAACGATTTCCGCGACCAGGCCGGCAGCCTGGGTCAGAGCAAGACCGAAGAGTGGGCACAGGCCTTTGTCCTCGATTTCAGGTCTGGCTTTACCCAAGGGCCGGTCGGTATGGGCCTGGATGCTCTGGGCATACTGGGCGTGACACTCGACAGCGGCGACGGGCGCCATCGCGGCAGCAACATGATCCCCGACGAGGGAGCAGGTGCCGCCAGCCAATGGAGCCGCCTTGGCGTGACGCCCAAGTTGAAGGTGGCGAACACGGAACTGCGCTACGGCACCCTGCTACCCAAGCTGCCGGTACTGACCTACAACGATGGTCGTCTGTTGCCGCAGACCTTCGAGGGTGCGCAGATTACCTCCACTGACCTCGACGGTCTGACGTTGACTGGCGGTCGCCTCAACCGAGCCACGGGGCGCGGTTCCAGTGACCGTACCGGGCTGGCGGTGGCCGGTGGCAGCCGCGAGAGCGATCAGTTCCTGTTCGCCGGTGGCGACTACCAGTTGGGCAAACAGCTCACGGCGCAGTACTACTTCGCCAACCTGGAGGATTACTACAACCAGCATTTCGTTGGCCTCATCCACACCTTGCCGCTTTCTGCAGGTCAGTCACTGCGCACCGATCTGCGCTATTTCCGCACCGTCGCCGACGGCGCCAATGACTCTGCTGCCGGTCGTGCCAGTGGCTATCGGGTCGGCGGCTACACCGAGGACGGTGACGGCAAGATCGATAACCACACCTGGGGCGCCTCGCTCACCTACGCCGTGCAGGGCCATGCGTTGATGGCCGGCTACCAGCAGGTGTCCAGCGCCAGCAACTTCGTGCAGCCAAACCAAGGCGCGCTCGAAGGCAAAGGCGCATCCGGCGCCAGTATCTACCTGCTCACCGACCGCATGCTCGCCAGCTTCAACCGTGCTGGCGAACGCACCGCGTTCGCCCAGTACAGCTACGACTTCGCCGCCGCCGGCCTACCGGGCCTGAAGCTCTCGTTGATGTACCTCAAGGGTGACGACATCCGCACCCGCAACGGCCATGACGCCAGCGAATGGGAGCGCGACCTTGGCCTTGACTACGTCATCCAGGATGGCGCGTTCAAAGGCCTTGGCCTGGCCTGGCGCCAGGGCCTGCTGCACTCGCAGATCGATCCCAACCAGGAACAGAACCGCCTCATCGTCAGCTACAGCCTGGCGCTTTTCTGATCCATGACCCCATGCCGCCGGTGCGCCGGCGGCATGAACCAGCCAACAGGAGAAAACATGCAACGCATCCACAGCGCCCCAGGCACCATCAGCCCCGTGGGCCCCTACTCGCAAGCGGTGATCAGCGGCCACCTGGTGTTCACAGCCGGGCAGATTCCATCGCTCGGCAGCCTCGACGAGCAACCCGAAAGCTTCGAGGATCAAGTCCGGCAGACATTCGCCAACCTGGCCGCGATCCTGGAAACCGCAGGTTCCAGCTTGTCCCACATCGTCAAGGTCAATGCTTACCTGACTGATCCGGCTCAGTTGCTGCCTTTCAACCAGGTCTACCAGGAAATACTGGGGCATGCGCCACCGGCTCGCACTACTGTCTGTGTACAGCTCTGGGGCGTGAGCCTGGAGATCGACTGCGTCGCCGAACTGATCGACATGGAGCGTGCAAAATGACTAACGATGCATTGATCGCAAAGCTTCGTGAAGTGAGCTTCGCCACACTCGGCCATTTCCTGGAGCGCGGGTTCCTCAATCACGCCATCGGTGCCATGGTCCCAGGGGGTCGAATCGTCGGTCGTGCAGTAACCCTGTGCCTGGCGGAAGCGGATGCGTGCGCGGTAAACCGCGCCCTGATCGCCCTGCAACCCGGCGATGTACTGGTGATCGACATGGCCGGTGATCATGCCCACGCGTGCATTGGTGCGGTGACTCAGTTTGCCGCTCGCTGTGCGGGTGCCGCCGGTATCGTTGTCGATGGTGTGGTAACCGATCTGAACGAGCTTCGTGCTTGCCAGTTGCCGGTATTTGCCCGCGGCACCACTCAACTGACCACCAAGCTGGTGGGTGGCGAGGAAAGCGAGCTGAACGTTGCGGTGACTTGCGGTGGCGTTGTGGTACACCCAGGCGACATTGTGCTGGCAGATGACAACGGCGTGCTGATTTTGCCCGCCGAGGCACTGGCCAAGGTAATCGACCGGGCGTTGGCCTCGGATCTCGCCGAACCTGAACTGCTGGCACGCCTGCGCGATGGGCAGCCGCTTGGTACTGTACTCGTGACACATCGGAGCGTTGAGTAGCGAAGATGTACTTCCACTAGCGCAGCCCGGTGCCCTTCTGGATTGCGCATCGGGTGAATGTGCCGTTGGCTCGGGCTTGCCTGTCGCAGGCAGGCCTTGAGCCTGAAGAGAACATTTGTACTCCCTCCATTTTCTGACCATGACCTTGGAGGTTCCAGCAGGTAACATCCTGGATTTGACGCCCCAGGAACAAGATCCCCCTATGACCTTCGATGATTGCGATCACGCCCCCCCAGTCGCACTCACGGCTCGGGACGTGTGCCAAATCCTGCGAGAAGTCGTGTTCGGACGCCGGACGATGGCTAAGGTAGGCAACCAGAGCTGGGGCGAGGTGTACGCCTGCCACTTTGATGTGGACATCGAAGGGTGGCGAGTCACGCTCTATAACGATTGCGATGAACTCGACTACTGCGAGCACTGTGTGAGTCCGGATGGGAAGCGCTGGGATTTCGATCCAGGTGATCGCACAGATCCGATTGCTCTGTTATCTACCTGGGAGCATCAATCCCTTGAACGGATGCTGAAAGCCCTGTAACGAGCGGTTGAGGGTGCCCTGTCGGGGCCTCGATGAAAGGTGGCGCTCGGTAATGTGTGGTAATACTGCCGTCGCCAGGCCTCCATCCTTCCTGGGATATGATCTGACGTTTATGGAAGGCTTTTCCTCAATAGCCTGTAAGAATATGGACTGGTAAGGACGCTTTATCCATGACGAGCTGGAAAGCTTTCTATGAACGCACGGAAGAGCGTGCCCCCTCGCCGCTTCTCAGTCATGCAATGGGTTACGTCAAAAACCTCCGCCCCCTTCAGGCGGTAGACCTGGGGTGTGGCGTCGGAAATGAGGCATGGCAACTCATCCAGGCAGGCTGGCAGGTGTTGGCGATCGACAAAGAGCCTGAAGCCATCGCCCGGACGGTGAGGAAATGCTCGATGGACGATGCCCGTAAGCTACACGTCAAAATTGCAGACTTTGAATACCTCGCTGAGCTGCCACCTTCCAACTTGATCCATGCTGGGCTTGCCCTGCCTTTTTGCCGTCCTGCCCGATTCGATCATCTCTGGAGTCAAGTGCGCCAAGCCCTGCTGCCTGGGGGCGTTTTCGTGGGGCATTTTTTTGGATCGAGGCACAGTTGGGCAAGACAGGAAAACATGTCATTTCATAGCGTACAGGACGTTCAGAGGCTCGCTTGCGGACTCGAAATGCTCTTGTTGCGTGAAACTGAAACCCCTATGGTCATCGATTCCGAATCGGTGAATTGGCATCGAATCGATGTGATCGTGCGTAAACTTGATCAAGCCATGGATGTCCAGGCTGTATGACCCGAATCGTCCTCCCTGGAGGGTCCTGCGCGCTGCCTGGACTGTGTAAGCTACTCACCTTTTGCCGTGTACCGTTGGAAGACCTGATGAATAAATTGATCCTGCCTGTCGCCATCTTCGTTAGCGTGATCATCGCTGGGAAAATATCCGAGCATTACGGCCTGGAGGGGAACTGGAAAATCGGAGTGCTCTGTCTGGTTGCGGCTGTTGTGCAAATAGCGGTTACCCGCTTTCAGCGCTCGCGACAGAAATCGGTGCTCGACTCGCGCAGTTGATGCGCAGGAGGCTCCGTGCGTAGGGTGGTCAATGCCCAAGCTTGGTTGAGGAACAGATGCCAGACCTTGAATCACAACTGACCCGGATCCGCTCCGGTCAGATGTACAACGACCTGACGCCCGAACTGGTAGCGGCCAGGGAACAGACGGTGCTGCTGACGAATCAGTACAACAGCGCATTCTCCAGGCCCGCTAGCGAGCGTGAGGATATCCTCCGGCAGTTACTGGGTAGCTTGGGTACTTCTGTACATTTTGAACCGACCTTTCGATGTGAGTTTGGCCGGCACATTCACATCGGCAACAACTTCTACGCCAACTTCGACTGCGTCATGCTCGATGGCGGCGGAATCACCCTTGGTGATGACGTGCTACTGGGCCCGCGCGTCGGCATCTACACCTCCAACCATGCAATCGACCCCGCCGAGCGTGCAGCGGGAGGTTGCTATGCCAGACCCGTGAGGATTGGCAATCGCGTCTGGGTGGGCGCAGGCGTGCACATCAACCCGGGCGTGACCATCGGTGAGGGATCGATCATCGGGTCCGGCAGTGTCGTTACTTCGGATATACCACCGCACGTCATCGCAGCCGGTGTGCCTTGCAGGGTAATCCGAGCGATTACCGAAGCCGATAAGTCGGGATACACGCCCTGAGCGTTGTTCGCCAGGAGTGATGTCACCCCGCCAGCTACACTCAGTCGACACATGTCTGCACAGAGACTGTCGCCATGGCTACGCAAACCGCAATCGTGTTCGCTGGTGGCGGCAGTCTGGGAGCGGTGCAGGTCGGTATGTTGAGGGCCTTGGTCGAGGCCAATGTTCAATTCGACAGGGTGATTGGCGCTTCGGTAGGCGCTATCAACGGTGCCTATTTTGCGGCACGCCCCGACGCCCAGGGTGTCGAGACGTTGGCCGAATTCTGGCGAGGGCTGAGTCGAACCGACATCTTCCCCCTGTCTTGGCTCGATACCTGTAGAGGGCTGATCAGCCGACGCGGTTTTCTGCTGCAGCCGGAAGCGTTGCACCGATTGCTGGGTCAGGCGCTGCCTATTCATCGCATCGAGGATGCGCAACTGCCCCTGCATATCGTCACCACCAATCTGCTCAGTGGTGCCGAGACCGTTCTATCCAGTGGCGAACTTGAGCAAGCGTTACTGGCCAGTGCTGCCATCCCGCTGGTGTTCCCTTGCGTACAGATCGGCGACCAGTTTCTGGTGGATGGCGCCGTGGCCAGCAATACGCCGATTTCGACTGCTGTAGCACTAGGCGCCAGCAACGTCGTGGTCATCCCCACCGGGATCAGCTGCGCCCTGACACGGCCGCCGAGAGGGCTGGTTGCCCTGGCCCTGCACACCGTCAACTTGATGAGCATGCGGCAGCTGGTGAGTGACATCGAACACTTTTGCACGCGCACCAACCTGCACATCGTGCCGCCCCTGTGCCCTGTGGATGTCTCCGTGTTCAACTTCGAGCAGACCGAATCACTGCTGGAGCGTGCCTATCAGCAGACGCTTCGATGGCTGGAGCACGGCGGGCTTGAACGAACCAAGGTGCCGGGTGCCCTCACCATTCACTCTCATGCCCATGAGCACTGAATGAGGTACTTCAGCGCAGGACGCTATAGATCTCGGAGACAATCTGCATCGTTGCGTCTTCTATCGTTCCTTCATTTCGGCATAACACCCAGCCATGTTCTGCAACCGCTCGCTCGAACGCCTGGGTACTCGCAACTTGTTCTTCCAGCTTGTACATCACGGTACTGCTCAGCCCACGCGTGCGTGACGCTGCCCTCGCCCATGAAATTTCCGGGTCGGTTACAACCCCGACATGCAGGTCTGGCACGCGCACGTTTCGATCCATGTTCAACTGCAGGATCTCTGCAAACGGAAGCAGCCGGCGAAATGCGGCATCAGAGGGGTACCAGCGATCAATCAGGATGATGCTATCGACTGGCTGTTTAGGCAGCACATGCTGGGAAATCCAGGCACGGCTATCAGCAAAGCGCTCACAAACCCCCAACTCCAGCTCCCGGCGGGGATGTCTGACGAGTTGATTGACCAGGGCCATGGTTTCACCCCTGAAGGGATCGCTTTTTTTCTCGCAAAGCCGGATCACTTTCTTGTTGTCTGCCCTCAGTGCTGCCGTAACGGCCTCCAAAAGCGTGGTCTTGCCGGTGCCCTTGGGCCCATCTAGCGAAATAAACAGCGGACGATTCATTCTTCAAAATACGATTGAGAGTTGAAAACCAGCGTTTCGCGGGAAGCGGGCTTACCGAGGTACCGGACCGCCCGCTCCTGCTGGTGCGGCGTTAGCGCCCGAGCATGACTGTTTTCAGTCGCGTCTGAGCCTGCTGGACGGTTTGGGCCTGGGTGTTCAGGTCCGCCAGCATAGCATTGAGCTCGGCCTGAACCTTGGGATCCGACACCTTCACGATCGGCCCGTTGATTTCGATCTTGGCCTTGTTCGCTTCCACGTAGTCGGCGATTTTCAGGCTGCTGTCGAGGGTGCCATTGATCTGCGGCAGCACCTCCAGGAAGGTATCAGCCGGTACGCTGACGGTGCGTTCAAAGGCCTTGTCGTAGACCACCTTGAGGTCTTCTGGCTGCTTGAGCTGGGCGTGAGCCGTGTCGGCCTTGGCCTTCTGCTCCTGCAGCTGGCTGCCCATGTCGTTCAGGCCGGTCTGCACCGCCTTGATGTCGTCACGGCGCGCGGTCACATCGTTCAGCGAGCGCACCGCGCCTTTTTGCATCAGGTTGCCCAACGGTTTGACAGCTGCATCCATCGCGCCGTTGAAGTTGGTGATGACCGCATAGTGATCGCTGTAGGGACCGAACGCCTGGGTCTCGTCCGTGGTCAGCTTGGGCACGTGTACGCCTGGCTTGTCGACGATACGGGTCTGCAGGAATTCGCTGAAGGCAGCGCGTTGCTTGGGTTCATTGTCGCCGCAGGCAGCGAGGGCGAGAGGCAGTGCAAGGGCAAGCAGCCACTTGGGGCGGAACGAGACGTTCATGTCGGTGAATCTCCTGAGGGTAAAGTAAGCACCACCCGGCACTGAGCGCGGCGTGGCGCGACAAGAATAGTGCTTTATGCCAACGGGTCCAACAATCTCCAGCATGCCGATGGCGGCTCGACTCCCTCAAACCCCTGCCCACTCTCGCATGCGGCGCCAATGGAGAACATTTGTACTCCAGCCTCCTCGGTGGTCCTGATACCTAATTCCTGCGCAGGCTTTCCATCGGCAGGCGCCGGGTTGAAGCCCACGACAACCCGTGGCATCGCGCGATTCTGGATTGCTATCCAGGCGGGCAGGAACGCACAACTGATCGAATAATGTTTGGTGTACAGCCCGCCAAGCGTGCTTTGAGCAGCGACGCAAGCCTGGGCGACCCCAAGCCCTGAGTCAGACCCTGTCCCCTCGGACGGTCGGACGTTTCCTATTTACCTGCGATGCCCCCTCCATTGAGCCTTGTACCACGCGCCTTGCTCTGCACCCGTCTGCGGTTGAGCCGGCGCCCTTTTGCCAATGGAAAGCTGAGCCCTGCCGTGCAGGGTGATGCGTAGAGAGGAAAATAGAGTGGCTATCGGATACTTGATTCGTGTAGGTGACAAAACCACCTGCGGAGGCACTGTGCAGGAAGGCACCGCCCACTTCACACTGGATGGCGCGCCTTTGGCCCGCGAAGGGGATCGGGTTACATGTGGAAAGGACGGCAAAGCCTATTCGATCGCGGGAGGCGTCCAGCACTTCATGCTGGATACCCTCGCAGCAGGTAGCTTGGACAGTGTCAGCACCTGTCCGTGTGGAGCTCGACTGATCAACTCGTCGTTTGGCATAAGTTACAGGTCGGACAATGGCGCCTCCTGGGCATCGCCCGCCTCCGCACCTGACGTCGCGGCGAGGCCGCTTGCCGCTCGCCCTTCGTGGGGCGCGCCGCCCACGTCCGCCACGAACAGCTTGCTTGAAGAGGAGGAGGAAGAAGAGGCGCTGGAGCACGCAGGCATCGTGCTGCGACTCGGGCTGTTCTTCGACGGCACCGGTAACAACCAGGCCAACAGTGCCGCTACCGAGGGCTGCTATGCGGTCAATCTGGGAATGTCGCACGAGGTCGGTGAAGATATTCGGCAGTATTGCGCCTCCTTCGGTTATGACGGCAAAGGCAACACGCCGGACAACAGCTACGGCAATGGGCCCACCAATGTTGCGCGCCTTCATGGCCTTTATCCGGATCAGACTGAGGAGCGGCTATCGCCAGAGGCCGACGAGGCTTATATACCGGTATACATCGAAGGCATCGGCACCCGCAGCGGCCTGAGTGACACGCTTTACAGCCAGGCAAGCGGCAAGGGGGAAGCTGGTGTAGTGGCACGGGTTGAGCAGATGCCCGCACTGGCTTTGAAGCAATTACGTTTGTTTCAAAATGCCAACCCTGGCCTGATGATACGTCGGATCGAGATTGACCTGTTCGGCTTCAGCCGGGGCGCGGCTGCGGCCAGGCACTGTGCCAATGACCTGCTAAAGGAGGCGGACAGTCTGCTGGCCCGCGCGATGCCCGTTGGAACTCCGGGCTTTATCGATACCTTCGCCTGGCGTCACCGCAGTGACTTTGCCCTCAACTTCATTGGGCTCTACGACACCGTGGCAGGTATCGTCTCCCTGCGTGACGGCGACTTCAGCCCCCACAATGCCAAAAACCCTGGGCTTAATCTGCGGCTCACATCCGGCATGGCTCGCCAGGTAGTGCACCTGGTTGCCCGCGACGAGCATCGTCACAACTTCTCCCTCACCAAGACGGTACAAGACATCCAATTGCCTGGCTGCCATTCGGACATCGGTGGCGGCTATCTACCTTTGGCCCGCGAGAAACTGCTGCTGAGCAAGCCGGACAGCAGTCTCGAGCACGGCTCGCTCGCTAATGAGCGAAGCACCGCTTATGCGCGCACCAAGCAACGTTATTATCAGGAGGCCCCCCACTGGCTCACACTCGTGCCCCCCGAAGGTCTCGATATCGTCACCTGGTCGGTGCCTACCCAGCACCGGACGCCGAACACACAGGCGGAAAAACGCGTGTACGCTGCCATCGCCAGCGAGCGAGAAGTACGTGGCCATCTGTCCTTGGTGTATTTGCATATCATGCGCGAGATTGCGGTGCGAGCCGGGGTGGCATTTGAAGAAATCAACGACCGCCATCCGCATTTTTCTCTACCTACCGAGCTACAACCCATCGCCGCCAAACTCCAGGCCTTTGCCCTGCGCGAGGCTTACACACCACTGACCGCTGAGGAAAATGCGCTGCTGCGCCGTCGCTACATCCACCTTTCGGCGAACTGGAATGCGGCCAGGGGGTTGAACAACAGTGCCCTGGATGCCTTGTTCATCAACCGACCGGCCAATGGCCGGCGACGCCAGGAGCATCCCAATGAATAAGGTTCGCGCCGCCCTCTGTTTGGGGCTAATGCTCTGCTTCGCCGGCTGTGCCAACGGCGTGCCAAGACTACCCTACGATGCATGGTGGCTGGGACTGTTTGCCCCCAACTACATGGAAGTGTGGATCGAAACTGCCGATGCGGTGGACGTACACGATCGTGTGTTCCGCGAGGTCATGAGTGGGATTCCCGCGATCCAGACCCCCAAGAATCTTAAAGGCAATCCAAGAGGCTGGCCTGAACGGCCCGGGGCCGGGAAAAGCAAGCGGATACTCGGCGCCGACCTGCCCCGCCTGCTCTATGTACGCTGGCAGTCGCTGGTCGAACCGCAGACCTACGAGGTTTATATCGTTATCCCCGAGGTCACCCGGCAGGTGATGTTGAAAAGCGAAAAGACCTATTGCGCATTTGATGGTAAATGGATCACCGACTATCGCGATGTGCTGACAGTCGGCCTTGCACCCGGTGGCATCGCCAGGGTCTGGCTCATGGGTGCATGCCTCTCCCCGATCGATGTAGCCCGGGTACAGGGCGAGGTGGTGAAGGAAGGCCCCTACTTGGGCAAGGCAAGCGGCTATTACCGATCGCCGAAGGCGCCATCCCAAGCTTACATCGACAAATTCGGGGTGCCTTATGGTTCCTGGTGAACTTCGCGCCGCCATCTGCTTGGCTCTGCTGCTCTGCTTGGTCGGCTGTGCCAACGGTGCGCCAAGGCTACCCAATGATGCCTGGTGGCTGGGATTGTTTGCCCCCAACTACATGGAAGTATGGATCGAAACTGCCGATGCGGTGGACGTGCAGGATCGTGTGTTCCGCGAGATCATGAGTGGGATTCCCGCGATCCAGACCCCCAAGTATCTTAAAGGCAATCCAAGAGGCTGGCCTGAGCGGCCCGGGGCCGGAAAAAGTAAGCGGGTACTCGGTGCCGACCTGCCCCGCCTGCTCTATGTACGCTGGCAGTCGCTTGTCGAGCCGCAGACCTACGAGGTTTATATCGTCATCCCCGAGGTCACCCGGCAGGCGATGTTGAAGGGAAAAAAGACGTTTTGCCAAGCCGACGCTAAGTGGATCACCGGCTATCGCGATGGGCTGACAGTCGGCCTTGCGCCCGGCGGCATCGCCAGGGTCTGGCTCGTGGGTGCTTGCCTCTCCCCGATCGACGTAGCCCGGGTGCAGGGCGAGGTGGTGAAGGAAGGCCCCTACTTAGGCAAGGCACGCGGCTATTACCGACCTCCGAAGGCACCATCCCAAGCCTAATCGACAAGTTCGGGGTTCCTTATGGTTCATGGTGAACTTCGCGCCGTCATCTGCTTGGCAGTGCTGCTCTGGTTGACCGGCTGTGCCTACGGCGCCCCCCGGCTACCCTACGACTCGTGGCGGTTGGGTCTGTTTGCCCCCAACTACATGGAAGTATGGATCGAGACTGCCGATGCGGTGGACGTGAAGAATCATGTGTTCCGCGGGGCTATGAGCGGAGTTGCCGCGATCAATACTCCCAAAAATCTAAAAGGTGATCCACGAGGCTGGCCAGAGCGCCCCGGGGCAGGAAAAGGCAAGCAGGTCCTCGGCGCCGACCTGCCCCGCCTGCTCTATGTGCGCTGGCAATCACTGGTCGAGCCGCAAACCTACGACGCCTATATCGTGATTCCCGAGGCTACCAGAGGAGCCATGCTGAAGGGTGAAAATACATTTTGCGCTTTCGATGGCAAATGGATCACCGGCTATCGCAATGTGCTGACTGTCGGCCTCGCGCCCGGTGGCATCGCCAGGGTCTGGCTCATGGGTGCTTGCCTCTCCCCGATCGACGTAGCTCGAGTGCAGGGCGAGGTGGTGAAGGAAGGCCCCTACTTAGGCAAGGCCAGCGGCTATTACCGCCTCCCGAACGCGCCATCCCAAGCCTACATCGACAAGTTCGGCATCCCTTATGGTTCCTGGTGAGCTGCGACGCTCAGCTCTCAATGAAGCGCGAGCAGCCATGGCGAATTGATCGAGTGAAGGCAACTGAACGCAAAAGGCCCCGCTGCGTGGGCGGGGCCTTTTGCATCAGCTAGCCACCCGCCTCAGCGACTGGTCGGCATGGTGAACTCCGCACCTTTGGCGATGGCCTGCGGCCAACGCTGCATGAGGCTTTTCTGCTTGGCGTAGAACTGCACACCCTCCTCACCTTAGAAGCCACCTCCAAGCACGATTTTCAGACGCCCCCGCCAGGTGCGCTTCTGCCTTGTTCCGGACAAATTCACTAATGTGTCAACAATCATGTTGCATTTAGTGACATTTACTTTTAGATTTCGCCTCGTAGTGCGAATGTGTCAACAATAACGAAATCAAAAAGGTTTTCAGGCGCAGGGTTTTCTCGGTGCTACCTCGGGTGGTCACCCTCGGAAACCGGAACCTTGCACCTGTTTTATCCAGGTAACGGCCCTCCGTTACCTCACCTCGCGTGCCCACAGCCAAGCGCGCTACCTGCAGGAGATTACCGTGCTCCAAGCCTATGACCGTCACGTCCAAGAGCGCGCCGAGGAAGGCCTGCCGCCCCTCGCGCTGAACGCCGAACAAACCGCAGGCCTGGTCGAGCTGCTGAAAAACCCGCCGGCCGGCCAAGAGGCCTTCCTCGTAGACCTGATCACCAACCGCGTTCCACCAGGCGTGGACGAAGCTGCCTACGTCAAGGCCGCCTTCCTGTCCGCCATCGCCAAGGGCGAAGCCCAGTCGCCGCTGATCGACCGCCAGCACGCCACCGAGCTGCTGGGCACCATGCAAGGCGGCTACAACATCGAGACGCTGGTCGCGCTGCTGGATGACGCCGAACTGGGCGCCGTCGCGGCCGAACAGCTCAAGCACACCCTGCTGATGTTCGACGCCTTCCACGATGTGGTTGAAAAAGCCAAGGCTGGCAACGCCCACGCCAAGGCCGTGCTGGACGCCTGGGCTGCCGGCGAGTGGTTCACCTCGCGTCCGGCCATCGCCGAGAAGTACACCCTGACCGTGTTCAAGGTGCCTGGCGAAACCAACACCGACGACCTGTCGCCTGCTCCGGACGCCTGGTCGCGCCCTGACATCCCGCTGCACGCCCTGGCCATGCTGAAAATGGCCCGTGACGGCATCGAGCCACAGCAGCCAGGTTCGGTTGGCCCGCTGGCCCAGATCGAAGCGGTCAAGGCCAAAGGCTTCCCGGTCGCCTACGTCGGTGACGTGGTCGGTACCGGTTCCTCGCGTAAATCCGCCACCAACTCGGTGCTGTGGTTCTTCGGCGACGACATCCCTTACGTGCCGAACAAGCGCGCCGGTGGCTTCTGCTTCGGCACCAAGATCGCCCCGATCTTCTACAACACCATGGAAGACGCCGGCGCCCTGCCGATCGAATTCGACTGCACCAACCTGGCCATGGGCGACGTCATCGACGTTTACCCGTTCAAAGGTGAAGTGCGCCGTCACGGCAGCGACGAACTGGTCACCAGCTTCCAGCTGAAAACCGAAGTGCTGCTCGACGAAGTCCGCGCTGGCGGCCGTATCCCGCTGATCGTCGGCCGTGGCCTGACCGAAAAAGCCCGTGCCGAACTGGGCCTGGGCGCTTCGGACCTGTTCAAGAAGCCAGAGCAGCCTGCCGACAGCGGCAAGGGCTTCACCCTGGCGCAGAAGATGGTCGGCCGTGCATGCGGTCTGCCAGAAGGCCAGGGCGTGCGCCCAGGTGCCTACTGCGAGCCGAAGATGACCACCGTCGGTTCCCAGGACACCACTGGCCCGATGACCCGCGACGAGCTGAAAGACCTGGCGTGCCTGGGCTTCTCCGCTGACCTGGTCATGCAGTCGTTCTGCCACACCGCGGCCTATCCGAAGCCGATCGACGTCAACACCCACCACACCCTGCCAGACTTCATCCGCACCCGTGGCGGCGTGTCGCTGCGTCCAGGCGACGGCATCATCCACAGCTGGCTGAACCGCATGCTGATGCCTGACACCGTGGGTACCGGTGGCGACTCGCACACCCGCTTCCCGATCGGCATCTCGTTCCCGGCAGGTTCGGGCCTGGTGGCCTTCGCCGCCGCCACCGGCGTCATGCCGCTGGACATGCCAGAGTCGATCCTGGTGCGCTTCAAGGGCAAGCTGCAGCCTGGTATCACCCTGCGTGACCTGGTTCATGCCATCCCTTACTACGCCATCCAGAAGGGCCTGCTGACCGTCGAGAAGAAGGGCAAGAAGAACGCCTTCTCCGGCCGCATCCTGGAAATCGAAGGCCTGGACGAACTGACCGTCGAGCAAGCCTTCGAGCTGTCCGACGCCTCGGCCGAGCGTTCCGCTGCAGGTTGCACCATCAAGCTGCCAGAGAAGGCCATCGCCGAGTACCTGACCTCCAACATCACCCTGCTGCGCTGGATGATCGGCGAAGGCTACGGCGATGCCCGTACCCTGGAGCGTCGCGCCCAGGCCATGGAAGCCTGGCTGGCCAAGCCTGAGCTGCTGTCGGCCGACGCCGATGCCGAGTACGCCGAAATCATCGAAATCGACCTGGCCGACGTCAAGGAGCCTGTGCTCTGCGCGCCGAACGACCCGGACGACGCCCGCCTGCTGTCTTCGGTACAGGGCGAGAAGATCGACGAAGTGTTCATCGGTTCGTGCATGACCAACATTGGCCACTTCCGCGCCGCCGGCAAGCTGCTGGACAAGGTCAAGGGTGGCATTCCGACCCGTCTGTGGCTGGCTCCGCCAACCAAGATGGACGCTCACCAGCTGACCGAAGAAGGCTACTACGGCATCTACGGCAAGGCCGGTGCGCGCATGGAAATGCCAGGCTGCTCGCTGTGCATGGGTAACCAGGCACGTGTGCAGACCGGTTCGACCGTGGTCTCCACTTCGACCCGTAACTTCCCGAACCGTCTGGGCGACGCTACCAACGTGTACCTGGCATCGGCCGAGCTGGCTGCTGTCGCCTCGATCATCGGTAAGCTGCCGACCGTCGAAGAGTACATGCAGTACGCCAAGGACATCGACAGCATGGCTGCCGACGTCTACCGCTACCTGAGCTTCGACCAGATCGCCGAGTTCCGCGAAGCGGCAGCCAACGCCAAGATCCCAGTGGTCCAGGCGTAAGCTGAGTTGTAGGTTGTAAAGAAAGCCCCGGCAGAGATGCCGGGGCTTTTTTGTGTGCCTGTACTGGCCCTATCGCCGGCAAGCCGGCTCCCACGCCGACCGCGTAGTGCACGAAACCTGTGGGAGCCGGCTTGCCGGCGATAGGGCCAGTCCAGACAATTCAAATCACGAACAAGTCGACAAACCTGTGTACCGCCGTGTCCTCCAGCTTCTGCTGATCCTTGCACAGCGCAAAAATCGCCTCACACCGCTGCCGCGCAAAGCGCGTCGCCAGGTTCTCCCTGAACTTCGCCTCCAGCAACGGTATGCCCTCCTCCCGCCGACGCCGGTGCCCGAGCGGATACTCCACCACCACCTGCTCGGTGCTACTGCCATCCTTGAAGAACACCTGCAACGCATTGGCAATCGAACGCTTGCCCGGCTCCAGGTATTCGCGACTGAAACGCGGGTCTTCGACCACCTCCATCTTCTCGCGCAGCCGGTCGATACTCGGATGTGCGGCGTGGAAAGCGTCCTCGTAATCCTCGGCCTCCAGACGCCCGAAGATCAGCGGCACCGCCACCATGTACTGCAGGCAGTGGTCGCGGTCGGCGGCATTGGCCAGCGGGCCGACCTTGGAGATGATGCGGATCGCCGACTCCTGGGTGGTGATCACGATACGGTCGATCTCATGCAGGCGATTGCGCACCTGGCGGTGCAAGGTGAGCGCCGCCTCGCAGGCGGTCTGGGCGTGAAACTCGGCAGGGAAGCTGATCTTGAACAGTACGTTTTCCATCACGTAGCTGGCCAGAGGCTGCGGCAGGGTCAACTCATGCTTGCCGGCCGGCTTGAGTGCCAGGTCCTTGTTGGTGTGGCTGAACGACACGTCATAGAAACCCCACTGCGGCGCCGTCAGTACGCCAGGCACCCCCATCTCGCCGCGCAGCGCGATATCGGCCAGGCGCACACCGCGGCTGGAGGCGTCGCCTGCGGCCCATGACTTGCGCGAGCCGGCGTTGGGCGCATGGCGATAGGTACGCAGCGCCTGGCCGTCGACGAAGGCATGGGACAACGCCGAGAGCAGTTGCTCGCGGTTGGCGCCCATCAGCTTGGCGCACACGGCCGTGGACGCCACCTTGACCAGTATCACGTGGTCCAGGCCGACGCGATTGAACGCGTTCTCCAGCGCCAGTACACCCTGAATCTCGTGGGCCATGACCATGGTTTCGAGCACTTCACGCATCATCAGCGGGGCTTCGCCATTGGCCACGTGCTTTTGCGACAGGTGATCGGCCACCGCCAGGATGCCACCGAGGTTGTCCGAGGGATGACCCCACTCGGCCGCCAGCCAGGTGTCGTTGTAGTCCAGCCAGCGCACGGTGCAGCCGATGTCCCAGGCCGCCTTGACCGGGTCCAGGCGGTAGGCGGTGCCGGGGACCCGGGCGCCGTTGGGGACGACGGTGCCTTCGACCAAAGGGCCGAGGTGCTTGGTGCATTCGGGGAAGCGCAGGGCCAGCAGGCCGCAGCCCAGGGTGTCCATGAGGCAGTTGCGTGCGGTGTCCAGGGCCTCTGGGGATTCGACCTGGTAGGTGAGGACGTAGTCGGCGAGGGTTTGCAGCACCCGGTCGTAGTCCGGGCGGTCGTTGAGGTCCACGTTGGCGCTCATTTTCAGCTCCTGTGAATGGGGGCTGCTCTGCAGCCCATCGCTGGCAAGCCAGCTCCCACAGGGATCGCACCGTCCTTGAGGCAGGTGCTGTACCTGTGGGAGCTGGCTTGCCAGCGATGGGCCGCAAAGCGGCCCCAGTCATCGAAAGCCGAGCGCCAGTAGTGCGTTAGAAGCAGTCGCCAGGTACGCGCACCCAGCCTTCCATCAGCACGCGAGCACTGCGGCTCATGATTGCCTTGGTCACCGTCCACTCGCCGTTCACCTGACGCGCCTCGGCGCCCACCCGCAACGTGCCGGACGGATGTCCGAAACGCACGGCACTGCGCTCGCCCCCGCCCGCGGCGAGGTTGACCAGCGTGCCCGGAATGGCAGCAGCGGTACCGATGGCCACCGCAGCGGTGCCCATCATTGCGTGGTGCAGCTTGCCCATGGACAACGCACGCACCAGCAGGTCGATGTCACTCGCCGCGACAGCCTTGCCACTGGAGGCAGTGTAGGTGCTTGGCGGCGCAACGAAAGCGACCTTCGGCGTGTGTTGACGCCCGGCAGCCTGGTCGACGTGCTCGATCAGGCCCATGCGCACGGCGCCGTAGGCGCGGATCGTTTCGAAACGGGTCAGTGCCTGGGGATCACCGTTGATCGCTTCCTGCAGCTCGGTGCCGGTGTAACCGATATCGGCGGCATTGACGAAGATGGTCGGGATACCGGCGTTGATCAGGGTGGCCTTGAAGCAGCCGACGCCAGGCACTTCCAGGTCATCCACCAGGTTGCCGGTGGGGAACATGGCGCCGCCGTCACCGTCTTCGTCGGCGGCAGGGTCAAGGAATTCGAGCTGCACTTCGGCTGCCGGGAAGGTGACACCGTCGAGCTCGAAATCGCCGGTTTCCTGCACTTCACCTTCAGTGATCGGCACGTGGGCGATGATGGTCTTGCCAATGTTGGCCTGCCAGATGCGCACGGTGGCCACGCCATTGCGCGGGACACGGGCTGGGTCGACCAGGCCGCTGCTGACGGCGAACGAGCCGACGGCGGCGGAAAGGTTGCCGCAGTTGCCGCTCCAGTCGACGAAGGCCTTGTCGATGGAGACTTGACCGAACAGGTAGTCCACATCGTGCTCGGGCTTGATGCTGGACGAGAGAATCACGGTCTTGCTGGTGCTCGAGGTAGCACCGCCCATGCCGTCGATCTGCTTGCCGTAGGGGTCGGGGCTGCCGATCACCCGCAGCAGCAACGCGTCACGGGCCGGGCCAGGGACCTGGGCGGCTTCGGGCAGGTCTTGCAGGCGGAAGAACACGCCCTTGCTGGTGCCGCCACGGATGTAGGTGGCGGGGACTTTTATTTGTGGAGCATGTGCCATTGGTTATCTGTCCTGTATGAATATGCAATAACCCTTGGGCCGCTGCGCGCCCCATTCGCGGGACAA